>JBAYRG010000297.1:0-4088 GCA_041676805.1 Proteiniphilum sp. | reverse complement strand
TGCTTGGCACAGTGATTCCTCCCCTGTTTTTCTCTTTCGGGATGCCGCGCACCGGTGTTTCGTTGGGTGCCATCCTTAGCGCGGCAGAATTGCCGGTTGCGGTAATCTCTTCCAGTTTCATTCTCGGTGAGAATGTACAGGCACTGCAATGGGTCGGGGTTTTACTGATCCTCTCTGCCATCGTGCTTACGAATATAAAATTCCGGAGAACACCGCGGAGCGTATAAACGTTATTCAATTGTTATTCATGCTTCGCCGTAATTCGCTTCGCGTTGTTCAGTAGTTATTCGGCTTTGCCGTAATTCGCTTCGCGTTATTCAATAGATATTCGTTCGCTCCGCTCACGTTATTCAATAGTTATTTCCCGCCTTACGGGATAATCAATAACAACTGAATAACAACTGAACAACAACCGAATAACAACTGAATAACAACTGAATAACAACTGAATAACAACTGAACAACAACTGAATAACAACTGAACAACAACTGAATAACAACCGAATAACAACTGAATAACAACTGAACAACAACCGAATAACAACCGAATAACAACCGAATAACAACTGAATAACAACCGAATAACAACTGAATAACAACCGAACAACAACTGAATAACAACCGAATCAGATGATTACAATATTAGGTATAGAGTCTTCCTGTGATGATACTTCGGCGGCAGTAATCCGTGACGGAGTAATCCTTTCTAACGTAATTGCCGGACAGGCAGTGCACGAACGGTATGGCGGCGTGGTGCCGGAATTGGCATCCCGCGCACATCAGCAGAATATTATCCCCGTAGTGCATGACGCGCTGAAACAGGCTGGCATCACCAAAGAGGAGATATCGGCTGTCGCTTTCACCCGGGGGCCGGGATTATTGGGCTCATTGCTGGTCGGCACATCGTTTGCGAAAGGTCTTTCATCGGCTCTGGATATTCCTATGATCGAGATCAACCACCTTCAGGCACATGTGCTGGCGCATTTCATCAAGGAGGATGAAAACGACACTGATCAACCGGACTTCCCTTTTCTTTGCCTGCTGGTTTCCGGTGGTAATTCGCAGATCATATTGGTAAAGTCTCATGACGATATGGAGATTGTGGGTCAGACCATCGACGATGCCGCGGGAGAGGCATTCGACAAGTGTGCCAAGGTAATGGGTTTGGGTTATCCCGGCGGCCCGGTGGTGGATCGGCTGGCAAAACTGGGCAATCCCGACAGGTTCACTTTCAGTAAACCCCGTATCGATGGTTATGATTATAGTTTTAGCGGACTCAAGACGTCGTTCCTCTATTTTCTCCGGGATGAGTTGAAAAAAGATGCCGGCTTCATCGAAAAAAATAAGGAAGATCTTTGTGCATCGTTACAAAAGACCATAATCGATATCTTGATGGATAAACTCTATCGTGCTGCCAAAGAGCTGAAAATAAAAGAGGTGGCCGTTGCCGGCGGGGTGTCTGCCAATTCGGGGCTGAGGAGTGCTTTTGAAGAGTATAGCCGCCGTTATGACTGGAAAATCCATATCCCCAAATTTGCCTATACTACCGATAATGCCGCTATGGTAGCCATTTCCGGTTATTATAAATATCTGGATGGTGAGTTTTGTGATCCCGATGTGGTGCCGTACGCCAGGGTTTCGATTTGAGGCTTACTTTCGTCTCCGCTTTTACCACAACCATTTTGGTGTAAAAAACAAAATTAATTGTGGAAATATTTCTTTAATTGAAGGTTAAATGGTATCTTTGTACCCGATTTGATTAGGATTGTTCAGGGTTATACAAAAAAATACTTTTCTTGCGATAAGGCAACTCCCTTTACCGTTCTTGGTTTATGAATTAAGTATGAATTATTATTCTCCGGCAGAAGCTGCCGAAGCGTTTAGGATCACAGCAGTTAATAAGTCGAAACTTCCGTTTCTTCATTTTGCTATCGCGGCTATTCTCGGCGGGGCGTTCATCGCACTCGGCGGACTGCTCACTGTGATGGTTGCCGGTGGAATGCCGGAGACCGGCAGTGTCAATCCGGGGATTGTGAAGTTTGTGGCGGGAGCTCTTTTTCCGGTCGGTCTTATCATGGTCTCGGTCACCGGAGCCGATCTGTTCACCAGTGATTGTGCCGGTCTCACTTTCCCGCTGTTGAAAAAGGAATTGTCTGCAGGAAAAGTAGCAAAAATCCTCCTGTTATCCTATCTGTTCAATTTTGTAGGAACACAATTCATCGCCTTTGTCTTGTCTGCCAATGTGGGGTTATTCGATAAAGAGCCCTGGCAATCCTATCTTCATCACTATTCCGAAGCGAAAGTGAATCAGGATTTTATGCGTGTGTTTGTGAAGGGTATTGGCGCTAACTGGCTGGTCTGCCTTGGCATGTTTATGGGATATATGGCGAAGGATATTATCGGGAAAAGCGTAGCCATCTGGATACCCATTATGATTTTTGTGGTGATGGGTTACGAACACTCTATCGCCAATATGTTCTTTATCCCGGCAGCCATTTATAGTGGTGCCGACATCACCTGGGGCGGTTTCCTTTCGAAAAATCTGCTTCCTGCCACGCTTGGAAATATAATCGGCGGTATGTTGCTGGTCGGAACGGTCTATTGGTACCTCTTCCTCCATCAACCCAAAAAATAGATCATCATAATTAAAACAAAATATATCAACGATGAATAATCAACATGAATCTTGGAAAGGCTTTAAGGGCGACGTCTGGAGAAATGAAATCAACGTGAGGGATTTCATTATGAACAACTACACACCTTATGAAGGTGATGATAGTTTTCTGGTTTCTTCTACCGAGCGTACCCGTAGAGTATGGAACAAGTTGACGGAAATGTTCAAAGTAGAACAAGCCAAGGGTGTCTATGATGCCGAAACCAAATATCCGCAGGAAATTGATACCTACGGACCCGGATATATCGATCAGGATAACGAAGTGATTGTCGGTTTGCAGACTGATGCGCCGCTTAAACGGGGTATCTTCCCGAAAGGGGGAATCCGTATGGTGGAGAATGCATTGAACGCATATGGGTATGAACTCGATCCCATGACCAAAGAGATCTATACCCGTTATCGGAAGACCCATAATGAAGGCGTTTTCTCGGCCTATACCGATGAGATGGTAGCCGCACGCCGATCCGCCATCATCACAGGATTACCCGATGCGTATGGCCGTGGACGTATTATCGGCGATTACCGCCGTGTGCCGCTTTATGGAACTGCCACCCTGATTGCGGAAAAGAAAGAATTCCTGAAACGTCTCGATATCCAGGAAATTACGGAACGTGTCATACAGAGTCGCGAAGAGATCTCTGAACAAATCAAAGCGCTGAAAGCTTTCGAGAAGATGTGTGACGGTTACGGTTTTAATGTGACCGAACCGGCCAAGAATGCGCGTGAGGCGGTGCAATTCCTCTATTTCGCCTATCTGGCAGCAGTGAAAGACCAGGATGGGGCCGCCATGTCGATTGGTCGTACTTCCACTTTCCTCGATATTTATATCGAAAAAGATATCAAAGCCGGCCTGTTGACGGAAGAAGAAGCGCAGGAGCTTATTGACCAGCTGATCGTAAAACTGCGTATCGTGCGTTTCCTCCGTACGCCGGATTATAACGATCTCTTTTCGGGCGACCCGGTATGGGTGACCGAATCATTGGGAGGACAGGCCGTGGATGGCCGCACTTTGGTGACGAAGACATCGTTCCGTTACCTGCACACGCTCTATAACCTTGGACCGGCTCCTGAGCCCAATCTGACAGTACTTTGGTCACAGCACTCTCCCGAGAACTGGAAACAATTCTGCTCGAAAGTATCGGTGGATACCTCTGCTATCCAATACGAAAATGATGATCTGATGCGTCCCGATTATGGCGATGATTACGGAATTGCTTGCTGTGTGTCGCCAATGAAGATTGGAAAACAGATGCAGTTGTTTGGCGCGCGCGCCAATTTGGCCAAATGTCTCCTGTATGCCATCAATGGTGGGCGCGATGAGAAATCGGGTGTGCAGGTGGCACCGAAATTCGAGCCGGTCACTGCTGAATATCTCGATTATGACGAGGTAATGGCGAAATTTGAACAGATGATG
>JBAYRG010000296.1:0-4116 GCA_041676805.1 Proteiniphilum sp. | reverse complement strand
TAATTATCAGGTAATCAAGTCGTTTTAAAAAACTATGGCAGAGTGCAACTTGTCTATCTGGATAACCTGAATCTCCAATTTGTCAATAACTTTGAAATCTACCTTCGGGTTAATTGCAAGCTGAGAGTTAATATGACCGCTAAAATGATTCAGTTCTTGAAAAAAGTAGTCACGCTTGCCAGAAATATGGGAATTATTCATTTCGATCCGTTTTATCTGCACCATACCAAGTGGGAGAAAGTAAAAATTGAATATCTCACTAAACAAGAGATCAAAAAGATAATAGAAAAGAAGATTACGATTAAACGTCTTGATACTGTCAGGGATATTTTCCTTTTTAGCATTTTTACTGGATTATCCTATATCGACATAAAGAATCTCACGGTCAATCATATCCAGCAACAACATGATGGTTCTTATTGGCTGATTACCGAGCGGCAAAAGACGGGTAATAGTGTGGAACTTTAATTATTGGAGATACCTCTGAAGATTATAGCAAAGTATGAAAACAAGAGGATTGGAATGAATCTATTACCAGTTCTGACTAATCAAAAGATGAATTCTTATTTGAAAGAATTGGCTGATATATGTGGAATCCATAAGCGGCTCACATACCATGTCAGCAGACATTCATTTTCGACTTCAATTATGCTCGATCATGGAGTATCTATGGAGACCTTAAGTAAGGTTCTCGGGCATACTAATATCAAAACAATCCAGATTTATGCGAAGGTTACCAATAAGAAAATAAGTTATGAAATGAATGTGTTAGCGAAAAAACTGCGTTTTTCTTATTAGCACGAACTTTATCACAAAACTCTCAACACTGCTGAGAGTTTTATGGCTATAGATTTATCTGTAATTTAATAGTAATTTTGATATTATTATAGATTTATCTATATTTGCAATAAAAAAAATTATGTATAGCGAATTATACAAAAAATCAGGAAGTGATATAATCAGGGAGCTTGGGAAGAAATATAGTGACTATCGGAAAAGAATGAAATATACTCAAAAGGAAGTTGCCGAGAAATCCGGTTTGAGCGTATTTACCATAAGCTCTTTTGAAAACGGTTCTTCTGCCGGGATCACATTAGCTTCGTTCATCAAGTTGCTTCGTGCAATTGATAGCCTGGATGAAATAGAGAAGTTATTGCCGGAATTACCAGAGAGTCCACGAGCATTATTTAAAAAACAGAGTAAGAAGTAAGTTATGGAAACAAATGTAGTAAAAGTGAAATTATGGGGAAAAGATGTGGGCTATCTCTCTTGGGACAAGAAAGTAAATGTCGCTACATTTGAATATGAACCTTCTTTTCTTGAACAAGGATTAGATATTGCTCCATTAACTATGTCTGTAGATTCACCCCACAGTCAAAAACAACTTCCTTGGACAGGTGATAAGGACAAACTATATCAAGGACTTCCGCCTATGATAGCAGATTCGTTACCGGATAAATGGGGTAATTCTCTTTTTAAAGCATGGCTACGCGATAATAATATACCTACTAAGAAAACAAATCCTGTTGATCACCTCTCGTTTATTGGTAGCCGAGCGATGGGAGCATTGGAATATGAGCCTGCACAAAAACTTGGTAATAGTTCTGCTTTTTCGGTCGATGTACAAAGGCTGTATGAGTTTGCAAAACAGGTATTGAATGCACGGGAAACCACAGTGTTGAATCAAGAGAATTCTATCTTGTGGCAGGATTTAATAAAAATAAGTTCATCGCCAGGAGGGAAACGGCCTAAGGCGATTATTGCTCTGAACAAAGCTACTGGAGAAGTTATATCTGGTCAAGGATCAATCCCGGAAGGCTTTCAGCATTATATTCTTAAATACGATGATAATTCTGCTTATCCTTTTGCCAAACTGGAATATGTTTATTACCAAATGGCATTGGATGCCGGGATCTACATGATGCCATCAGAATTAAGAACATACGAAGGTGTAACACATTTCCTGACCAGACGATTTGACCGCAATGGAAACGAAAAGATACATATACAAACATTAGCGGCAATGTCTCCGGCAAGTGATACTTATGAGGATATTTTTGCAGTTATCAGACGGCTTAATCTGCCATACGAGGATAGTAAACAACAATATCTGCGAATGATGTTTAATGTTATCGCTCGTAATGTGGATGATCATTCCAAGAACTTTTCATTTTGCATGAATCGTGAAGGTGTTTGGCGGCTTTCTCCGGCATATGATTTGACTTATAGTGTGGATATTACTGCTCCTGCTTACTCCAACAGGCATTCATTGACAGTGAATGGTAAAAACGAAGATATATCTCGTGAAGATTTTGAAGCAGTTGGTCTGAATAACGATATTCAGGATTATAAAACTTTAATTGCTACTGTCGCTAATGCTATTGCCAAATTTGAAACTTATGCAATAGATCTGGATATTGATAAAAAGTTAATTGAAAGTATCAAAGCTGATTTCATAAAGGTATAGTTTTAGTGCAAGATGCAAGTATCTATATATAGATAAACTTGCATCTTGCACTAACGCTAAATGATTCTTATTCAGAATAATTGTATATTTAAAAATAAGTCATAACTTTGAATCTGAGTTTTATGCAGACAAAATAGAGCCAACTACGGTCAGAACTGCCAGTTACTAACCTAATTTGTACCTCTTGAGAGAAATTGAATATGCAATCAATTAAAGTACAATTAGTTAAATACCTTAGGTAGCTTTCCTGTTCATACCGCAAAATTAATTCGAAGAATGAAGCAAAGCTCTGAAATCCAAAGGCTTCATGGTTTTTTCTTTATATCCCTTACCCACGAAAAATAGCGATTTGATTTTCTCTGAGAACTTCACGGAATATGCCTGCCACAATTTATCAACAGAGAAGAAATAAGGACTGCGTTGCATGGTTGCATATAATTCTTCTATCATTTGAAGTGTTAAAGGCCGACTTTAATAAGTTTGTGAGTAAATGATATTCAATGCCGTAATCTCATCCTTATTGTCCTCAATGAATTATCTGAATCTATGAATTATATCACCTGCGCCTTGTTCTATATCTTCTTTCCAACCAAGTTTTGTAATCTTGTCAAGGGTCGGATCAATAATTTGATAATGTGCTTTTCGGGCATTCAAAATAAATTCACGCAATTGAGGCGAACAGATCGGTTCTACCGCTTTTAGAGCAAGAATACCTATTGCTTTTTCTTCTGGCAACACCTATCAATAAATTAAACTTCCTGATAATATGCATTATCAGAAGTAAAATATAAAAGTACAAAATCTTATGGATTTCTCCTTGTTTTTGTCTGAAATCCATGTAGATGCCTCATTAGTTCACATTTTGGAGAGTTTCAAAAGCTCTATATTATGAGCTCTAATTAGCGCAAAACGATCGAACATTCTAATCAAGACAATTACCCTGTTCTTGTATAGTTACCCATATAAGGTAATCGTTGTTTTTCAAGGTAATTATATTGAGAGGTAGAACCTTGTATTTATTTATTTTCTCAACTCCTCCACCAACTCACTCGACTCCAACCTCATGACAGTATCGTCCGAGTCTATGTAATCAAGAAGCCCAATGCTTCCATACCAAACGAGTCGATTATCTATAATAACGTATTTCTGATAGATACCAGTTTTCGTTTTGACATTTACTTTTGTTTGAAGGAGTTCAATACATTTTTTTGCTCGTTCTTGTTCTCGGTATGATTCCAAAGGAAGGGTAATAATTGTAGCCTCTACTCCTTTAGACAAGGAATTCTCGAGTAGCCCATGTACTGTATTAATCTGTTTTTTACGAATATAAGGGCATGCTATCAATATTTCTTTCTTTGCTTCTGCGAAATCTCTTTTAAGGACAGAACTGTACGTGTCGGAATCATAAATCATACTGATTTTATCGAGTTCATTCTTTGAGGCTAAGGCTTTATAGCCAATCTGAGAATATCCAGCTAACCTCTTATGATACATTCGTTCCAAAATCGGGATGTGAATATCTACATAATCATAAACAATCACATCTTGTTTTCCGGGATATTCCCGATGTAAACGACCGGCATATTGTGCCAGTGTTCCTTTCCAAGCAATCGGAGATGCAAGAAACAAGGTGTCTAAACGAGGATAGT
>JBAYRG010000295.1:0-4169 GCA_041676805.1 Proteiniphilum sp. | reverse complement strand
CATCCCGGCTTTCCTGGTACATTTCACTGAATTTATCAAAAGTAAAAACATCCAACTTCTTAATGATACCTTCGGCTTTAAAAAGGTAGCTGTTCAATTTGATATATATATCCTTCTGCTCATCCGTTCTACGTTTGGCGGTTAATATTATATCCAGTTCGCTACGTTTGCCGTCTTTCCCCGGTTTCAAATCTATGTCAGTTGAAAAGTACTGATATTTCCGGTTGAAATAAACCCTCACTTTAACGTTACATAGTCCGTCCGTTTTTAACCGGGTGTCTAAATAGAGCTCTGCTTTTGCTTTCATAGCCTTTCTACTTTGTAAAACATTTGTAAAACAAAAGTAGTATAATATCTATGAACAAACAAATAAAAAACAGATAATATTTATTTATATATCAGTGCTTAAGTGTATTTTTCACATCGGTATGTTTTGTGTTATTTTGCTAATTTTTATGACTACGGATCAGAAGGTTACAGGTTTGAATCCTGTCGGAGTCACCGATTAAAACGCTATCAGGTTAAAAATAAACTTGATAGCTTTTTTGTTTTTATCGATTGCACAACTTTTTATAAATAATTGAATAACTGAACTCCGAGTAAACGAGTAAATAGATCCTACGCATTCTCCACAAACATCACCACATCATCTTTCAATGTCAATTCTCCTGAATCGATCAGAAAGCGGAGTACAGAGATAATCTTCTCCTTATTTTCTTCAGGCTCCTCTTCTCTACTTTCATCCGAAACCATATCTACAAGTTCATTGAGACGTAAATTGCCTCGTTGTTGTAAAGATTTTCTCAACTTATTCGTTATTTGCCGGAACAGCCAATTGGGCAATCCGATCGCACTCTTCTTCAGGCAAACATCGCAATGGCCGCAATCATCCGGAGAGAGTTCCCCGAAATAGATCAGCAACATCCTGCTACGACAGACGTCTGTCTCTTCCGCATAATCGACCATGGAAAAGATCCGCTTTTCAAAACGTTTTTTTCGTTCTTCATACACAGTACGGGGAATCGAAACAAAGCGATTCTCTTCGCGAGAGGTGGTGAATATTATAAAAGGTGTCTTCTTTTGTGGTATATAGCGGATATATTTCGCCTTGGAGAGGGCGATCAGCATCTCACACACCTCACGGCGACTTTTCCCGGTTTTTACAGCCAGCAGCGACTCATCGATATAAACATCGTCCGAGAAGACACCGGTATAATTACGTAGGATAGCATGTAAAAGAGAATCCATCTCTTTCTCCAGATGCAACGAATAGATCTCGTCGCGATAGATCAAAAAGCGAATCCGGGAGCGCATATCAATTTCTTCGGTATATTCGATATAGCCTGCCAGTTCCAGTATTTTCAGCGCATGGTGGGTTTGGAGAAAAGGAAGTTTATAGGGTTGACAGAACTCCTGGAGACCGAAATCATATATATCATTATACCCCGCCCCAACAGCTACCTGATAGTAATTTCCCAATGCCTCGTAGACACGCAATACAAAATCACGAGCGGGAAACGAGTCCGCGATCCGTTTCTTCAGTTTGCTGCTATCTGCTCTCGTATATAGGATAATGGCATAAGAACGCTCACCGTCGCGGCCTGCCCGGCCTGCTTCCTGAAAATATTCCTCAAGTGAGTTGGGAAGATCCATGTGAACAACAACTCTCACATCGGGCTTATCAATCCCCATCCCGAAGGCATTGGTAGCCACCATCACCCGGCAGTCATTCATCTTCCATGCGTTCTGACGGAAAACTTTGGTCTCATAAGAAAGACCCGCATGGAAGAAATCGACAGAAACACCTGCCTTCCGGAGCGATTGGGCAATCTCTGCCGTCTTTTGCCGGCTCCTCACATACACGATGGCCGATCCGGGGAGCGATTGAAGAATATGCAACAGTTCCCCCATTTTGTTCTCCACAGTCCGTACCACATATGAGAGATTCTTCCGCTCAAAACTTACCCGGAACACATTCTTCTCTTTGAAGAGCAACTTCTCCTGGATATCATCTACCACCTCTTTGGTAGCAGTGGCGGTGAGGGCAAGCAAAGGAACACCTTCCAGCAATTTGCGGATCTCCGCGATCTTCAGGTAAGAGGGACGGAAATCATATCCCCATTGCGAGATACAATGCGACTCATCCACCACCAACAGACATACATCCATTGCCTGCAGCTTTGCGATAAAAATTTCGGAAGAGAGGCGCTCGGGGGAGACATAGAGGAATTTATAGTCTCCGAAAATACAGTTTTCAAGTGTGGTGATTATCTCATCACGCGACATTCCCGAATAGACGGCTGCCGCCTTGATACCGCGTCCACGCAGGTTATCCACCTGGTCTTTCATCAACGCAATCAGCGGTGTCACCACCAGACAAATCCCTTTCATGGCCATCACCGGCACCTGAAAGGTTAACGACTTACCTCCGCCAGTGGGCATTAGTCCCAAAGTATCCCGTCCTTCACATACCGACTGGATAATTTCTTCCTGCAAAGGTCGAAATGAGGAGTATCCCCAATTTTCACGCAGTATATTATGAAAAAGATCCGGATGCATACGCAAACGCCCCTGTTATTTACTCCTTTATATCCCTTATAATAAGCTGAGTAAAGGAATTAGAGCCATGCCTATTTTCTTCGATAGTGTAACAAATATCCACCGACAAGCCGACCTTAATGCGTTGATAAAAATCATGCTGGCTAAACGCAATGCCAGGGAATGGTCTGTCAGTGGTCTTATCTACGATCTCCAACTTAATATGTCGGCTCTCTTTTCCTACAAGTCTACTATTTCCGGCATCATATACCTCTCTGGTAAGAAATATGGGATTTTCATTTTCAGGTCCAAAAGGGTTGAACAGATCAAGTCCCGCTATAAGTGCCGGGCTAATTTGTGAAAGTGATATCTCCGCGTCAACTGTAATCTGTGGCAACATCATTCTCGCCTCAACACCATCAGAAGAGAGCATATTAAACCGTTCAGTAAACTCCTTCAGGTTCTCTTCCCGTAGCGTCAGCCCCGCAGCGTAGGTATGACCTCCAAAATTCTCCAAGATATCGCGACATGACTCAATGGCTTTGTAAACATCAAATCCGGGCACGGAACGAGCCGATCCGGAAATCATCTCTCCCGACTTGGTGAGCACAACCGCCGGGCGATAGTATTTCTCGGTCAGTCTCGATGCCACAATCCCCACTATCCCTTTATGCCATGTTTCGTTATAAATTACAATACTCTTCTGTTGGATTATATCGATATGGCCATCGATATATGCGATGGCCTCGTCCGTGATCTTCTTGTCCAACTCACGTCGGTCCTCATTATATTTGTCAATATTTTTACTTTTCTCCCTGGCAGAAGTCATGTCATTCTCAATCATCAGGTCAACCGCCTCTTTGCCGTTCATCATTCGGCCGGACGCATTGATACGCGGCCCTATTTTGAAGACGATATCGTTGACAGTAATCTGCTTACGCTGCAACCCACATATCTCGATGATACCTCGTAGTCCGAAGCTGGGATTAGAATTGAGCTGTTTCAACCCATGATACATCAAGATGCGATTCTCACCCGTGAGCGGAACAATATCGGAAGCAATACTTACTGCCACCAGGTCGAGTAATGGTTCAATATCTGAAAAAGGATATCCGTTCCGTTGTGAAAAAGCATGTACCAATTTAAAACCGACGCCACATCCCGACAAGTCGCTATAGGGGTAAGTAGAATCGAGCCGTTTCGCATCTACAACTGCTACGGCATCCGGAAGCTGATCATCAGGCATGTGATGATCACAAATAATAAAATCAATCCCTTTTTCTTTGGCATATGCCACCTTATTCACGGCCTTAATGCCACAATCGAGAGAGATAATGAGCTTTACGCCTGTCTCAACGGCATAATCGATTCCTTGAAACGAAATGCCATACCCTTCATCGTACCGGTCCGGAATATAATAATCGATATTACTTGTTATTCCTCGAAAGAACTTGTACACCAGCGAAACGGCGGTCGTACCATCTACATCATAATCCCCATAGATAAGAATTCGCTCTTTATTCCCCAGCGCCTTCTCAATCCTCCGGATTGCTAAATCCATATCGGGCAGAAGAAAAGGATCGTGTAAGTCTTTGAGCTTGGGATACAAAAATCCGGTCGCTTTCTCCTTT
>JBAYRG010000294.1:0-4180 GCA_041676805.1 Proteiniphilum sp. | reverse complement strand
TACCCCAAGGCTTGAGAAGCTCTTCCGTCCAGTTACCATCGGAAGAAGACCGCGGCAGTAACATGGAGCAGGTCTCATTCTTATCGGATATCGACCATGCTACCCAACTGATCATACGGCGTTCCATCCAGTCGACATACTCCTTCCACTCTTCAGCACCCAGACGACCGTCGCCATTCGCTTCCGATCCGCCACATTCCGACACAAACACCGGAATTCCTTTGGCAATGGCATCATCGGTACGATCGCGTAACCAAGAGCCATGAGTAGCCGCGTAAAAATGCATCGTGTACATAATGTTGTTCACACCCCGGATCGGATCTTCGGCGACCAGATTCAAGTCTTGATCCCAATGGGGACTTCCGACCAGAATTATATTATCGGGATCTCTTTTGCGGATCACGGCGATCACCTCTTCAGCATATGCTTTTACCTCTTCCCATTCAAAGTAATCGGGTTCATTCCATATTTCATAGATCACATTGGGGTATTCCCCATATTTTTCTGCCATCTCGGCAAAGAATGATTTCGCATTCTCCAGATAGTTTTTGTGTGCATGAAAGTCGATAATCACATATACACCATTTTCGATGGCAGCATCAATCACAGGGGTAATACACTGCATGGCGAATACGGGATTTTCTCTGTAATTATCCTCTATCTCCAATCCCATGGCAGCCCTTACAACCGTGCACTTCCAGTCGTCGACCAGCCATTTTACCGCTTTCTTATTATAAAACCGGGGCCACAGATTATGCCAGCCCAAGCTGACACCCCTCAAAATGACAGGATTGCCATTTTCGTTGCTCAATTGCGTACCGATCACCTGTAATCTTCCGTTTAGTACCACAGTTGAACGATCTATCTCTTTCAGGTCGTCCCTTCGTTTCTCTCCACTTCCGTCACAAGCTATTGAAGCAATAAAAAACAGAAGCAACACAAAATTGATTATTTCTCTTCTCATAATAATGATTTTTTTCTTGTTATGCTAATGAAATTGACCGCAAAGCGCTCGTTTCTTAGATCCGATCGATCAGTTCCAAACACATACGGCTGTTATGATAAGGACATTTCCAGAAACCAGCTTTATCATTCACGGTATCCTTACATCCCCCCGGCGATACCGACCAGTACCACTCTCCGTTTTGTCGATCGAGGATATACCGTTTCACAAATATCCAACTACGAATGGCGGTATGAAGATATTCTTTTTTCCCGGAAATTTGAAAAGCATTAAAAAAGCCAACAATCGATTCAGCCTGCACCCACCAGTCGCAGTTATCATCCGTATAACCGGTCTCTTCATTTTTTTCATTCATCAAGCCTCCGTTCTTCCGTAGCCCTTCCGTGACAGCATCGGCAACCTTCAGGCTCATTACACGCACTTGAACCAACTTCTCGTCATCACCCAACACCACTGCGGCTTCATCCAACAGCCATGAGGCCTCAATATCGTGACCATAAGAGACAGCGTAAGATTTTTTGTTCCATTCTTCATCGAAAAAGAGACCAAGATGCCCCGTTTCCCTATTGATGATTTTCTTCAGAAAGAGGTCGATGAGGTTTCTCAGTTGTTGTGCCAGATGGTTGTCCTTCCATACTCTATAGAGGTTTGTATAGGCCTCAAGAATATGCAGGTGCGTGTTCATCGTCTTTTTTTCATTCGCATCTTTCTCACTCAGGCGGAGATCGTCGAGCAGTACCCAATCACGACTGTACGCCTCAAAATAGCCATTCTCCTTTACATCGAAAGCATACTGTTCAATGAAACGGAACAGCTCTTTGGCTTTCGACAACGCCTCTTCATCGCCACTCACCCGGTAGTACTCCGTGAGCGCGTAGACAAAGAAAGCCTGGCTATAAATCTGTTTTTTTTCATCTGCCGGCGTACCATCGGCATGCAACATCCAATATGTACCGCCAAACTGTTCATCGAAGAAATGAGTGAAAATATACTCCTTTGCCCGTTTCGCCTCTGCCAGATACGTTTCAGATCCTAAATGCAAAGCAGCAGAGGAGAAGGTCCAAAGTATCCGGGCATTCAAGACACCTCCTCTGGGTGCCTCTGCTTCGAGTTGATTATCACCTGTTATACGTCCATAATAACCTCCCCTTTGTTCATCTTTCATTCTGGTCATCCAGAAAGGAAGAATATGAAGGATCAGTTCGTCACTGACTTCATTTTTCAGTAATGTGGTATTCATCCATCAATCAATTCTAACAATATTACTACAGATTCTTATTTCGCTGCCGCCCGTTTCTTTTCCAACGATTCGAAATTCTCTTTCACCTTTTTATCCGACAATGGATAAAAATACATACCTATAAATGCCAGCAAGCAACAAACCGCGGGAAGGAGGGAGATCATGAAATGCTCACCCTGAATGGTTTGTGCACTTTGCTGTGTAGCATCGGGAACATACTTAAAGTATGCCAGAACCCAGCCACTCAAGGCGGCACCCAATGCCCATCCCAATTTTTGGGACATGGAAGATGACGAGAATATTAAACCACTGGTACGGCGTCCTGTCATTAACTCTTGATGATCTACTATATCGGCAAACATAGACCATAGCAATGGCAACACGTACCCCGCGAAGAGAGAGATAATGAACTGGAAGAGAAGTATCCATCCAATCTGGTTGGGGATAAAATAGAATGACGTACTCAGGATACCGGCCATAAGGATCGCGATCATATAGGTTTTTCGCTTGCCATATTTTGCAGAGATAGAGGGGGCAAGAATGACACCCAGCAGGTTGGCCGCCTGCCCGATGAGAAAGTAGATAGTAGTCATATCCCATCCCGTGCCTGCCATCCGGTAATTCACCTGTACATAATCACGGAAATAGTAGATCGCCACACTATCGCGGATTGCGTTGAAAAGCAGTGCAGCCAGTCCGGTTCCTACGAGGATCCACCAGGGCGCGTTTTTAAAAAGGTTCTTCAGGTCTCGCTTCACGGACGCGTTCTCATCACTCTCTATTTGTTCGACCCGCTCCCTGGTCCAGAAGAAACACAAAAGGAATAAGACGACACAGATCAAACCGATAGTCCCCACTCCCATTACCCATCCTATTGGAGCCGTGCTAACCGATGTCTCTACTACCTGTACGGCTCCCAGGGGAGTCCCCTTCCCAAAATTCTTCGCGTAAAAATCCACCAGGGGCTGCAACAGCATGAAAGTCACGAAGCTACCGATAAAAGCAAACGACATACGATAAGAGGAGAGCGAATTTCGCTCCTTCGGTTCGGAAGAGATCACTCCCAATAACGATGCGTAAGGCACGTTGATCAGGGAATAGACAATCATCATAAGCGAATAGGTCACATAAGCATAGACCAATTTACCGGTCTGCCCGAAATCGGGTACAAAAAAAGTGATCATGCCCATCACGGCAAACGGGATTGCAAACCATAACAGGTAAGGGCGATATTTGCCCCAGCGGGTTTTTGTGCGGTCACTAATGATCCCTACGAAGAGATCGAAGAGAGAGTCCCACAAGCGGGCAATCAGAAACATCGTCCCGGCAGCGGCTGCCGTTATACCAAATACGTCGGTGTAGAAAAAGAGGGAGTACATCCCGAAAATCTTCCAGAACATGGAAGAGGCAGCATCGCCTAAGCCATAGCCAATTTTCTCTTTAATTGTTATCATATACATCAGTCATCAGTCATCAGTCATCAGTCAACTACTCACGGTTTATTGTATCGATGGGAATATGAACCGGTTTATGAAGGGATTTCACCTCTTCTCATTGAAAAAACATAAATTCCGGTCTATTTGGTCCTTCAAAAGCTGTACCGATGAAGCGCTTAACAACCCATCCTCGGGTGTATGGAGACAATAATCAACCAACCGGTCAACGGTAGAGGTAGCCACATGCATCCGTGTGTCGGACGAAGCATAATAGATAAACACCGTGCCGTCGTCATCGGCAATCCAGCCGTTGCTGAAAAGAACATTCGACACGTCGCCCACACGCTCTTCACCTTGGGGAGCCATAAAATAACCGCCAGGAGAAGCGATAAGCTTCGAAGGATCTTCCAATGAAGTCATATACAAATATAATACATATCTCAGACCGGCAGCACATGCTCTTACACCATGCGCCAGATGGAGCCATCCTTTCGGTGTTTTAATGGGTGCAGGCCCTTCCCCGTTCTTCAGTTCCTTGAT
>JBAYRG010000293.1:0-4184 GCA_041676805.1 Proteiniphilum sp. | reverse complement strand
TTTAGTGGCCACAGTCAGTCCGGCATCCAGACGTTCCAAAAATTGAGACCCATTGTCCCGTTCATAGCCTTGCCGATATTGAAGTGAGATGCATTGCTTGAACTTATCGCGATTAAAATCAGTCAGGCCTCCCCTTCCTGGTAAAGCATCAGCAAGAATGGTTCATATACAATTTTGGCATATTGCTGCAGGAATGATTCGAAGTTAAATATGTTACCCTTATGAGTATGCTCATCAAAATATTTTTGTAATTTGGGAGCAAACGTACAATGGTTTTCCCACGAATAGGTATAAGTCTGCAAAATGCCGTTTTCGGCTAATAATCCTTCTTCTCCTTGCAAATACCGTAAGTCGCTGTCAATGCAGATAAAGAATCTCTGAGAAAGGAAATCTTTGTATTTAAGGCATTGGGTGCATCCGGTTGTCCTGTTCCCCTTTTCATTGGTAGTTGCTGGCTTGAATTTATACCGCTTGTCACTGTATTTGGAGAATAATTGTTGCCAAAACCAAATATCGTCTCTTTCTTCTACGTGTATAACCGAATCCACTCCGTATATACGGGTCGATGCAGCCAATCCTTTTGCCGCCACTTCGTAAAAGTGGTACTTATTCTTATCCATAAGCTACTTCACTACCAAATCAGGAATAAATACAATCTTGTCCTCCCAGCCATTTGCAAAGATGTTTGGTGAATGTGTAGTCAAAATCAACTGGCAATTGGGATTAATCTCACGTATCAACTCTATCAAACGATCCTGCCAACTGATATGCAATGAGATTTCCGGTTCGTCCATCAGCAGGACATTAGGTTTTTCATCCTGAAGAAAAACAGTCGTAAGAATCAGTAATATCTGTTTTTCACCGGAAGAAAGCTGGTCTATCTGGATTTTTTCTGTTCCGGCTGAAATAAGTTTACCATTAAAAGTTAACAGTTTCCCCCCATACGAAAGAAGTTTATCTGCTCCTTTTATCGAGAATACCATTGTATTATTTTGCGTATCAATCGCAATTTCCTTACCGGTCTCTTCGAACACGGAATTGACATGTTGGAAGAATTTGTTAATCCGATTTTGGATAAATTCTGCTTCCTCCGGAAAATTCAGCATCTTCATCCTATAATCGAAGAATGACGTTCCTTTTTCATTTTGATTGATGATATCCTTCAACTTTTGAAGCAGCATACTTTCCGTTGTTTTCTTGGCTTTGGCAGGGATGTCAAATGACCGGATATAATCAACGGGGCTACTGATGACGGTACCATCAACAGATTCCGCCACTCCCTTTTGTATTTTTTGATCTTTGTAATGATCATACATCAGATTAAGCAGGGTTGTTTTTCCACTTCCATTGATACCTACAAGGATATTTACATCCTCATTGATATTATTCCATTGGAGATTAATCCGTCCCCA
Source organism: Proteiniphilum sp. (assembly GCA_041676805.1). Taxonomy (GTDB): domain Bacteria; phylum Bacteroidota; class Bacteroidia; order Bacteroidales; family Dysgonomonadaceae; genus Proteiniphilum. The sequence continues at coordinate 2,772 of JBAYRG010000293.1, read as the reverse complement.
CATCTTTGAAACCTGGAACCGGGTTATATATTTATTGTTTTCTTCCATACAATCACCGTTTAGAAAGCAAAGCTACTTTTTTTTTAGCTAATATGCAATTAATGATTTATAAATCTGTCGATTGTCTTATCGTTTTATTCCTATTGCATCTTGCAAATCAAGATTATCTACTGTACCCGGCCATGAAGAAAGCCTCCCTATATTGGTTATATTATATTATCTTATGATTGTCTTTGAGAGGTTTTCTAATGTAATCAATTTATAGAGTCCAAGCACCAACAACATGCAGCAGATAACGCATAATGCTTTGTATATCCACATTGGAATATAGCAGTTTAACAATAAAATGAGCATCATTGTCACCAGCGTAAAGGCAATTGTACCCAATGTCAAATACTTAAACTCTTTTTCTTTTTTCTGCCATAACTCATACTCCCAAAGGACATCTTGTATTGGTTGATATATGTCTGTATAAAATTCTCCAGAAACTTTTTCCAACATATCTTTAGTCAATTGCATACCTTTGTACTTAGGAGAGACTTCCTCTAGGTACTCTTTTGTAAATTGACTAAACATTTCTGCATGACGAGAATCAAACACTAAATTTTTATCAACATAATTATAATCTCTATCTTTGAGATACCAGATATTGTTAATGGTTTTACAAATCGAATCCAGTTTTTTTGCAGTAAAATAGTCAGCGGAAAAATCCTGTCCCGCCATGATGGTCTGCCCTCCTAATCTTGCAATTTCCTCCACATCATTTTTTAGTCTCTTAATATAATCATCGTCCTTTGGGATTTTAAAAGTAAAACAAGTTTTGAAGGAAGAGATAAATTTCACATAATTACTAAAACTGTGATAGAAGGGATTCATGATAAAATGAAATCGATCAGTCACACTGCTGGCTACTTTTTGACTTTCTATGAAAATCATTAGAAACCCGCCTGTCAACAGAGCAGCAAGGATGGATATGATAATACTCAATTCATTCATACATGCTAATGCCTTATATTTCGTTGGTAGAACTCTTCTGCCTTATCTGAAATTGTCTTGTACTCGTCGTAACTGCCACCGAACATACCTTGCTTGATTGGTTCCCATTCATCTTTCAGCTTGTTGGCCTTATCAAAAAATATACTGTAGGGTTCTTCGCTGTTTTGGCGCACTTGGTAATCCATTCTTCTCAGAAGAAAAAGACCTGTAGGCACATAAAACCCGACTAAAATAAATTGATTGTACCCAAACAGGAGAGATTTCAAATGCTCCCATATATGAAAGACGTTTTCGTACTCCGAGTCAATAGTGAAAGATCCACTAAAATGAGAACGCAACTCCTCAAGCAAGATATGACTACATGGATAATAGTAATTCGTCCCTCTTAAGTAATTTAATTGTTCTTGTGTCCAATGTATCGAGCCAAGCAGGTACAGCAATGATTTCCTGTAAAACCCCATGAAATTCCCTGCCGGCACGCTTAATTTCAATATTTTGTCTAATTCTGCAAACCGCTCATATTTTACACAGGCTATCCCGATTGCATTCAACAAAAGAGTACCTCCCAAAGCATGCAGGTATTGGGTGGTTTCGATATAAGATTCCCCATTCCTGACAGGCTTCATGCACAGCTTCACCAGAATATCACCGAATGCTTCAATATGAAATGCCTCCCCCCACCTTGCGGCAAGTACTGCTATATCCATCAATGGCTTCACTGCGTTATTATGCAATTCCCAATAGTCATGAAATTTATCCGAAGTAAGGGGGAAATTGTAGTTGGCTTTAGATGCTATTGTGTCATAAGCCTCACTGGCAAGCCGCTCTAATAAATCCGAATAATCAATATTATGCTGTGCCGATGATAAGTATTTTTTCACCCTTGGCATCATCAAGTCGTGGCTCATGCGACGGCTTACATTGTTTTTTTCCAATGCCGTTATTTGCTCATAAAGTTCAGAGAACAGGTCATCAGCACTCTTTATTGGCATAATCTCACCTCGTCTGGAAGCAGCTAAAGATTTTATCATATCACTTGCTTCTCCCACACTTGTGAAAAAAGAATTATAGCGTGGAGCCGCCGAGCCTTGAATAATATCCACTAATCCCTTGTCCCACGTGGCAGACCATCCACAGGTTAAAAGTCCAAAATCCTCAAAAATACGGCGAACGTAATTTTCCATCTCCTCTGGATAGTTATCCAGTTCCTCAGTCGTATTTCTAAAACGGCAATCAATATAATCGCCATTTATCTTAATCACGGTAACGGTTTTGTCATGGACAATAGGGGTGGATTTTCCAATATCGCTTTCATGACATATCACTTGCGGAATAACATCTTCTGCTTCAAGGGCATGTTCAAGTAAGCGATCGAAATTTGTTGTCAGAATCACACGGATATATCCTCCTTTTGCTAATTTGGCAATTGCTTCGTGGGCTTTTGTCGGTTTTTTCCAACCTAATTGCTTCTCTTCATCAGTAGGTTCAAAGAATTCTCTCATCAATGGCACACGCTCCGTGGGTCCTAAAACTAAATCTCCCAATAAAGACGAATAGGTGGCCGATTTTTCAAATTTATCCTTATACCATTGATGCCAGTCTTCCTTATTTTCGACCTCTTGGATAGCGGCTAATTGTTCTATCAATGCATTCTATTCTACTCCCCATCCTTTGTACTGAAATACCAGCAAGTTAAGCGAAATAATTGTTGTTGTTAAAAATTTATAATCTTTTTAAATTACGTCTTTTTACATCTTGTAAACGACCTTCATATGG
>JBAYRG010000292.1:0-4185 GCA_041676805.1 Proteiniphilum sp. | reverse complement strand
ACTGCTCTCCATGATATTCTCAATGCCAAAACCGCGGGCAATGGCAAAGATGATAGCCAGAAGCGGCACAATGGAGAGAAGGGTCCTGTAAGTGAGTGAACGGGCGCTGGCAGCAATATCCAGTTCCTGCACATTCCTGACGGTGAGTATAATCGTCTTTATGGCATCGTACAGGATATTTTTTTTACCGGAAAGCGTCTCGGGATTTTGACGCCAAATACCATAAGAGAGGAAGTGGATCAGTTCTTTTATCTTGATCCTCATCCGCTCAAGTCTACCTGGCTTCTCCTCTTCCGGTTCGTATCTCTTTTTTCGTCTTGCCATGACCTTTCAACTTCGTTGCACTATTTCTCGCTATGACATAATATAAACAAGTTTATCTTCTGCTCATTTAGCTTAACGAAATAGTTCTTATAAAAAAGCAGCCGGTCTGTAAGCCGGGTTCTGTATACCGACGAAGCGGATGTTTGTCATTTATCTACGAAGAAGCGTCACCACTCTCCTTTAGCGGCCTACCCCTCGGCATCGGGCGAGCAACCCTAAGAATCCGATATACATGGCCTTGCAACCCATAACACGTACGGCGCACTGTATTGCTACAGCACCCGGTGAGCTCTTACCTCGCCTTTTCACCCTTACCCCGACACGTGGCCGGGGCGGTCGTTTTCTGTTACGCTTATCTGCCCTCACGGACAGCTTCCCGTTAGGAAGTATGGTGCTCTATGTTGCCCGGACTTTCCTCCCCCCGCATAGCGGGAGGCGACAAACCGACCTGCTGCCACGACAAAAGTAATACGAATTTAGCGATTTAGCCCTTATTTTGTGTGGTTTTTTTATTATAAGGTACCTGAGCGGTTAAATGATTATGTGGTTAAGTTGAACAAATGAAGTCAAGAATTTCAATTTTTCACTCTTCACTTTTCATTTAAAAAAGTCTTGATTCTAATAATCTTGATTCTTGGTTCTAACAGTCTTGGCTCTTGGTTCTAACAGTCTTTACTCTTTATTCTTTATTCTTTACTCTATCTAAACTCTATCTAAAGCGAGTAATGCGAAAATTTACGCATAAATGACTCATAATAGGTCTTTGAGACAGGGATATCGGGTGTGCGTTCCTCCTCCAACTCCAACACGATACCTCCTTTTATCTTTTTCAGTATCTTCACCTTATCCATATTTACCATATAGGAACGATGGCAGCGCACTAAGGGGGTCTCTTTGGTAAGATTTTCTTCCATCCATTTCAGGGAGTTACGCAGTAAAAACTGCGACACGCCCGATTTATTCAGGTAATAGATAGTTGCATAATTATCTGCCGACTCAATATAGAGCAGGTTTTCCAGCATCACCGAAATTTTCAGGTCCCCTTTCTCATCGGGGAACGCGATCAGTGTTTTGGCATGGGTATCGACAGATTTCTCCTGTTCGATATGTTGTAAGAGGGCCGTTTTCTCCTTCCAGGAAAAATATAGCCAGGTGATGGCATAGGGTAGCAATAATACCAAAGCCGTATTGATAAGACTCTGCCTGAAGATCTCGGAGATATCCCTCACTATCCCATCCTTGGGAAAGAATTTCGCAAAAAGCGTATAGAAAATAGCCATAGCCACTATCTCACACGATATCCACAACACATACTGCCAATAGAGTATATTCCGCTTTTTAGAGTAGGCTGTAAGGATCACCCGGCTGATTACCACCACCAACATGCCGGTAAGAATGATCAGGCTCGAAAAAGCAAAATATTTGATGTCCGACACGCCGGGATACCAGTCACGTGAACCGAAGGGCTGAAAAAGATTGATAAACAGCAAAGCAAACAACGCCGTAAAAAGGATCGTTTTTACGCTGTTTCTCTTTTCATATAAATATGCAGGAATTTTTCCATCCATGATAAAAATGATTTATCTATCCATCCGACGCAACATCTTATACCCTACAAAAGTAGATTTTTATTGATGACTTACCAAAATAATCAGATTTCCGACTATTTTTTTCACCCCTGCATATCAAATTTCACCCCATATATAGGATTCCGTCCCATTTTCATGGCGATTTTCCCTTTGATTTGCAAGCAAGCGGGAAAGCATGTTTTTTTGTCGGAAAGTTTCATCAGCCCGACCCATTGACCGCAACCCCATCATGCAGGTTTGCCCACGGCCGGTGTCATAAAAAGCAAGTTACTTATGATGACCTATAACGAACGATACACTGAGCTGAACAGCCATTTCCACCAGGGAGTCGACAGCCATCTGGAGGAATCTGGTATCGATATACGTTTTTTCCGTTTCAACAGCCTTTCAATCAACGAAAGGGGAGGAACATTACCACAGACGGATAGTAGTATTGTGGAAAATTTCTCATTTGAATACCCGGTATTTACTCTTTCGGGCAGGGTTAAGCAAGAAGAAGCCATCCTGCTCCTACATGGTCTGAACGAGCGGAACTGGAGTAAATACCTCCCTTGGGCAGAATTCTTATGCCTTCATACCGGTAAACCGGTCCTGCTTTTCCCTATCGCTTTCCATATAAACCGGGCACCGGTAACATGGTCGAATCCGCGCAGCCTGGTCAATCTGCTGAATTTCAGGAAAGAGGAATATACCGACGATCGTTCCATCAGCTATGCCAACGTGGCACTGAGCGACCGGATCAGTCGGAGCCCGGAACGATTTTATTTGTCGGGAAGACAAACCTGGGCAGACTTGACAGTGTTGTTCGAGGAGATAAAAACCGGTCGCCATCCCCTTTTCAAGGAAGGCTCAAAAATCGATATCTTCGCTTACTCCATTGGCGCCTTTCTTTCGCAAGTCGCCCTGATGGCCAATGAGAAAGGTATTTTTTCGGACTCACGCCTCTTTATGTTCTGTGGTGGCAGCATCTTCCGTTCCATGTTCGGCATTTCCCGCAGCATCCTGGACAAGCCCGCTTTTGAGAAATTACAGCATTATTATATCAATAATTTCGGAAATGAAGAAGTTCCTCTATGGGAACGCGACAATGCTTTCAATGCCTTCCTCCGGATGATCACTCCCGAAAGATTTCGTTCCGAGCGTGAAAATTTCTTTACCCGTTTCAAAGAAAAGATCAGGGGAATCGCGCTCTCCAACGATGTTGTGATTCCCTATCACGGGGTACTTGAAGCGTTGGGCAAGAAAAACGGAGAGTCCACCATCCAATTACTCGACTTTTCATTTCCTTATACCCATGAAAATCCTTTCCCGCATACAACGAAAGACACCACCTCCTTGAATAATGCCTTTACCAGCGTATTTTCCCGTGCAGCAGAATTTCTGGCGTGACGAAGTTATTATTTTTATAAATTTTGACCAAGTTGTCCTGATTGTAATATTTTTTGTATTTTTGAACTGTCATCTCAAAAACAGTCAGGAATATTTGTGCCGGTTTCAATAAAATATAAGATCCAATTTGAAGAGGTGTATCTCTCCTTTTATTCGAGGATGAAGCGCTTTGCACAACAATATGTGATCCGCGAGGAAGATGCGGAAAATATTGTGCAGGATATCTTTTTTGAACTTTGGGAGAAACAGCCGGATTTTAATTCCTTTGTGAATCTCAACGGATTCCTGTTTATGATATTAAAAAACAGGTGTATCGACTTTCTCCGCCGAAAGACGATAGAACAACAAGCCGCAAAGGAAATACAGTCCGAATATATCCGCACGTTGAAACTGACATTCGAATCACTCGAAGCATTGGACAATAAATTCTTCAACGAGCCCGATATCGATACCATTATTCAAAAAGCCCTGGAAAGCCTACCGGAAAAATGCAGGGAGATCTTTGTGATGAACAAGATAGAAGGGAAAAAACAAAAACTGATCGCCCAAGAACTGAATATATCTATACACACCGTGGAAAGCCAGATGGCCATTGCCTACAAGAAATTAAAAGAAGCCCTGAAAGAGCACATGCTACTCTTTATCTTCTTCTTTATTTGATTTTTCTACTGTCTGGTAAAGGGTGTGATACTTTTAAAAAAGATTTATATCTTTGGTTTATAACCTTATTTTACCAAGAGGTTATTTTTTCTTACATAAAAAAATAATTTCCTTTAGCGGATTTTTGCCCCTTATTCGTTTTATATATAACAACTATTAAAATGGACGAACAACTCTTGCGATATTTTTCGGGAGAATTAACGGTCGGCGAGCGACTGGAATT
>JBAYRG010000291.1:0-4189 GCA_041676805.1 Proteiniphilum sp. | reverse complement strand
TTGTTTTTCATCTAATAAAATGAACTGCGGTTAAGGATGGATGATTCGCAACTTGTCATAGCATGTAAGAAACAGGATCGTAATGCCCAAAAGGTGTTGTATGAGCGGTATGCTCCTATGATGATGGCGGTATGTTTGCGTTACAGCGGGGAAGAAGAGACAGCCCGCGACTTGTTGCACGACGGATTTATCCGTGTTTTCACGCAGATCGGCTCATTTTCGGGCAAGGGTTCTTTTGAAGGTTGGCTCAGACGGATTTTCGTGAATCTGGCATTGGAGAATTACAGGAAAGAGAAGCAAAAGTACCGCTTTATGGAAGAGTACAGTTATATCAATGCCGACGAGCTGGAAACTCCGGCGGATGATGCACTTGATATTGAAAATATCCCCAGGGAAGCGGTGCTTGACATGATAAGGAATTTACCGCCCGGGTACAGGACAGTGTTCAATATGTATATTTTCGAAGAGATGTCGCACAAGGAAATTGCCGAAGTGCTTGGTATTAATGAGGCAGCATCGCGTTCCCAATTTTTCAGGGCAAAGAATATGCTTCGAAAGAAAATTTCAGCCATCCTACATAGTAATAAAAGACAGGTACAATGATGTCAGATAACGATATTAGAAAAGAATTTCAGTCAAAACTCAGCGGTTTTGAAGCACCTCTTCCTCCGGATGGATGGGAGGGTGTGGAGCGGTCGTTGAGGGCAGTTGCAGCTGCCAAAGCCAGGGCACTCCGCCGAAAGTGGTATGCCGGGTCGGTAGCCGCGGTATTGATATTGCTTGTCGGTAGTATATTGTTTTTCCAAAATCCTATGGAGCCGGTGGGGCCAGTGGTTTCCGAGACGGTTTCCACATCTCCTCTCACAGATAATAGGCCTGACCCGGTGATAGATCCGGCTTCGGAATCGATATCCGAACCGATTGTACAATCGGCCAAAACCGAGCGGCTTTTAGCTGTAAGGAACTCCGGAGAAGTAAGGACTGGAAAACAACCGGTTATTCGTTCTTCCTCTCCGGCGGGTATGCTTGCAGCATGGATGGAACGTGAGAAACTGCAGGGAAAGAGTATGGATAAGAGGCTGAATATCAATATGATTCAATCGATTGTGGAGTTTGGCGAAAAAGAGATAAACCCAAAGAATGGGAGGGGATACGAAGAAGAAATCATTACGGTAAAAGGAAATGAAGAGATCTTTTTAGCCGAGGCAGGTGTTGCTGAAAGAGAAGAGGGAACTCTTCTGCTTGCTGTCAACGGAAGAGGAGGACTGACTGGTTTCCAACAGACGGTAAATACCCCAATGACCTTACGCAGTGCCACTGTTGCCCCCGAAGGGAATAAATATGCCACTGAGGGTAATAAAGCACCGCTTCAGATTACAAATGCGTCTGGGAATATTTCTGAAATGGAGCATGACCAACCGGTATCATTCGGAATTACTGTCTCCAAGTATTTGTTCGACAACCTCTCCGTGGAAACCGGTGTCGTTTATTCGTATCTTCATTCCAAGACAAGAAATACCAACACTAATTTCCGGGTGGAAGAGGTACAGAAGCTTCATTATATTGGTGTGCCGGTGAATGTAAACTATAATCTCTTCACCTTGCGTAAACTGAATGTCTATACCTCCGTAGGAGGAATGGTGGAGAAAGACCTGTATGGTGAATTCCGGAGAATGAAGGAGACGCAGGAAGGACAAACAATGACTCTTAATGGAGGCGCGGAGGAGTCGACAGAGATGGTGATTGAAAAGATATCACAGCGAAATCCCCAGCTTTCGGTCAATGCAGGAGTAGGTCTTTCTTATCCTCTTTACGACAGATTGAGGTTGTATGGAAAAATAGGAGGGGCCTATTATTTTGATGCGAAAAACGAACATAAAACCATTTACTCCGACAGGAAGATCGTGATGGATCTTAATGTGGGATTAAGATATGAATTTTAAAATTAATATAAAGATAGAACGTTGAAATGAAAAAAGTGATTTTATTTTTGAGTGTTATCGGGTCGGCATTGCTGATGACCTCTTGTCTAGGAGATACTGAAAACTATCATGCGGGATCACCATTATCTTATATAACGAGTACTGATTTAGGAGTGACTTATGCCAAGACAGTGGATGGATTTGTCATGACTTCTCCGAAAATTCAATTGGAGGGTGAACCGGGTAGTTTTGCATTTGTCACTTACTCTTGGAAGGAGAGCGAGAACACAATCAGGGAAGATGGTATATATAATGCTACGGTAACTCAAATCTCCGATCCTCTCGAAAAAGGTTATCTCGCACTCTCTGAAGCACCTGAAGCGCGGGAATCAGAACCTCTGCTGGAATCTTTTCAACAGGTTCTTTATGGTACTTCCTATTTCGACTATCATTGGATTTTTGGATATAGTTATAAAAAGGGGGATGGGGATAAGAAAATGTTGACATTTTATTGTAATCCTGCAGAAATGGGAGATAATGAGATTGTTGTGGATATTCGTTTGACGGATGGATACGGGACAATAGAGAAAGATCAAACCGATATCCTTGTAGCTGTAGATTTTAAAAATATACATGATCATTATGTGTCATCCCTTTCTCAAGGAGAGCAGAAAAACTTAAAGGTATATTTCCGTTATTATCAGAAAAAGAGTAACGGTGCTCTTGAACTCTATAAATCGCAGCAATCGTATACGATGCCGATTATTAAAGAATAAATATTATCCGGTTCCGGATATTTTGTTGAGGCTGTGTCGAAGTAATTTTATCCTGTTAGGAGAAAATCTTTGGGACAGCCTAACTTCTTTTTGTGCTTTTTCGTTATTAACGAGAAATCATGTACCTTTGTCATTCAAAATCAAAGAGGAATGTGGAGAGATATTTTTATCACTGTTGCGCAGTTGATTGTCGCATCTCCCGGAGCGTGGAAAGATTTAGAAAAGGAAAAGAGGACGCAACATGACTTCCTTTACCGTTTCCTTCATCCCATATTCGGAATCATTGCTTTCACCTCTTTTGTGGGAGGCTTGTGGTTCGTGCGTGAAGGGAATATAGAGACTGCGCTCAAGAGTAGTATTATTAGTGTGGTAGGTGTCTATGGAGGTTATTTTATTGCCTCTTATCTTTTGAATGAGATAGCCCCTCGCTTTGGTATAAGTAAGGATTTACTTCGCTTCCAGCAATTTACAGGATATTCCTCCGTGGTGCTCTACACTTTGTTTATCGTCACGTCTTTTTTTTCCGGATTGTTTATTCTCTGGTTATTGGTGCTTTACACTATTTATATGGTGAATATCGGAGCGCATTATTTTATGAAAGTGCCAAGAGCAAAAATCACTGATTTTACAGCAGTAGCATCTACCATTATCATCCTGTCTCCAGTACTTATCCATGCTCTTTTTTCCTATTTGATAAAGTGATGAAACAAGTAGCAATCAATATAAAGAATAAGCGTGCCACGTTCGATTACGAACTGGTCGAAACGTTTACCGCAGGTATAGTGCTCACCGGTACCGAGATCAAATCGATCCGACTGGGAAAGGCAAGCCTGGTAGATACCTATTGTTTCTTCGAACGGGGAGAGCTGTGGGTACGTAATATGCATATTGCCGAATATTTCTACGGCACCTATAATAATCACAGTGCCCGTCGCGATCGTAAGCTTCTACTCAACAAAAACGAACTGCGTAAACTCTCCCGCCTCACCAAAGAGACCGGTTTTACCATTATTCCCATCCGGTTGTTTATCAACGAAAAAGGGTTGGCTAAAGTGGTAATTGCGGTAGCGAGAGGGAAAAAACAGTATGATAAACGTCAGTCCCTGAAAGAGAAAGAGGACAAGAGGTCGATGGATCGGATGTTTAAGAAGTAGGGGGGTGGAAATAAGAAGTTAGAAGTTAGAAATAAGAAGTTGGAAGTTGGAAAGTTGAGAAGTGAAGAAGCAGTTTCGTAGAGATATATTTCTTCCGGCATGCAGAAAATCAGGGTATACCATATGGTGGTTGCTCAAGATTATTTTGCCGGTATCGCTGTTGGTCAGGTTATTGGACTTTTACGGCCTGCTTACCCTCATGGCCGGCCTGCTCGATCCGGTGTTTGTCTATCTGGGGTTGCCCGGCAGTACCGCCATTGTCTTTATTACCAGTATTTTTCTTCCACTCTATGCGCCGCTGGCCATTATCACCTCTATGTCGATTGGCCTGAGGGAA
>JBAYRG010000290.1:0-4191 GCA_041676805.1 Proteiniphilum sp. | reverse complement strand
TGCTGTACGGATCTTTTCGCAGTTCTCTTCACACAGTCCAAACACAAAATTTCTATCATTGAACACCGGATCATTCCGGAAATCATTTCCCAGATCGATGATCTTGCAGGATGCCGGGATATCGTTGTCGTTCAGGAAAGCACGGGATAATCCATGTCCCAGACAGAGAAATATCACATCGGGTTTATCGAAAGTATCCGTGAAAACCAGATCTGTCTCCCCCAGCAGGTCGCGGTGCATTTCCGCGACCGGCATTCCTGCAGAAGTGGTGCTGATGACCGACTCTATATTGACTTCGGGATGGCGAAGCAGGATACGAAGCAGTTCGCCCGCCGTATATCCTGTTCCGCCTACTATGCTTACATTAATCATTGTCGTGAATGGTATAATAAATTTTCAATGGGTTGGCAATCACTTTCGTGAATCCTACTACATCCTGTCCGGAGAACGACTTGTTGGTTTCCCCATATTCCCCGAATTTGGAGTTCATCAGGTCGTACTCGCTGGAGCATCCCAATACAGCGAAGTGATAGGGACGCAGTTCTATATCCACTTCACCGGTCACAAACTGCTGGGTGTCGTCGAGGAAGGTCTCGATATTGCGCATCACCGGTTCCAGGTATTGTGCCTCGTGCATCAGTTGCCCGTACCAGTTGGAGAGTTGATCTTTCCAGTAGAGTTGTTGTTTGGTCAGCACATGCTTTTCCAACAGGTGGTGTGCCTTGACGATAATCAGCGGTGCGGGTGCCTCAAAAGCGACGCGCCCTTTGGTGCCGATAATAGTATCACCCACATGTACATCGCGACCGATACCATATTTCGATGCTATTGTATGTAATGTGTGGATCAATGTCACCGGATTCATCTTTTCTCCGTTCAATGAGACCGGTTCACCCTTTTCAAATCCTAAGGTGATACGTTCCGTTCCCCAGTCGGTTACTTGTGACGGGTAAGCCTCTTCGGGCAAAACGCCGGATGATTTTAACGTTTCCACACCTCCTACGCTGGTGCCCCAGATTCCCTGGTTGATGGAATATTTCGATTTCTCCCACGAAAAGTCGAATCCCTTCTCTTTCAGGTAATCAATCTCCTGTTGACGGGAGAGACACAGCTCGCGGATCGGTGCAATGATCTGTACTTCCGGAGCCAGCACTTCAAATACAAGGTCGAAACGTACCTGGTCATTTCCCGCTCCGGTACTTCCATGTGCCACAAAATCAGCGCCTTTCTTTTTTACATGATCCAATACCGCCATCGCCTGAAAGAATCGTTCTGAGCTGACCGACAACGGATAGGTGTTGTTCTTTAATATGTTCCCAGAGATCAGGTACTTGATGCCCTTGTTGTAATAATCTTCTACCGCATCGATACAGGTGTGTGTGGTAGCTCCCAGTTGTATTGCCCGCTCTTCAATCGATTTCGCTTCTTCATTGGAAAACCCACCGGTGTTCACAATGACGGTATGTACTTCCAGTCCTTTCTCGTTAATCAGCCAGGGCACACAGAATGAGGTGTCGAGGCCGCCACTAAATGCCAATACTACTTTTTTCTTCATTTTTTATGCAATTTATTGGTTTTCTTTATTTTGACAACCGGTTTCACCACTTTTTTCGCGAAAGGGCTAGCCTGTTGCTGTGCCGGTTGCACTTTAGGGTCATAAAGCAGCCCTGTGCAGAGGCACATTTTGTAATTATTACGTTGCAGGATATCGAAATTCCTGCATCCCTGGCATCCTTTCCAGAACTCCTCGTCGTCGGTCAGTTCTGAAAAAGTGACCGGCTTGAATCCCAGTTCGGTATTCATTTTCATAACAGCCAGGCCGGTGGTGATACTGAATATCTTCGCACTTGGATAGAGTTTCCGGGAGAGATCAAAAATTTTTCGTTTGATTTTCTTGGCCAATCCCTGATTACGGTAGTCGGGATGTACCACCAACCCCGAGTTAGCCACAAAACGGTTGTGGCTGAAAGTCTCGATATAAGCAAAGCCGACTAACCTGTCTTCATCGAGGGCGATCACTGCTTTGCCGGCCTCGATCTTTTCAGCAACATACTCAGCGCTACGCTTAGCAATACCTGTGCCGCGTGCTTGTGCCGATTCGTAAATCAGATCGCAAATCTCTTGCGCATAACTTACGAAGCTGCTGTTGGCTATATGGATAATAACATTCATCCTAAAACAATAAAAAATTAAAGAGTTGATTGTAGAATATTGCCCGAGAGCAAAAAAAGATAAAAGGGGAAAGGGTGCGGAAACCTGAGTTGCCGCATAGTTCAAAAGCATCGTCGGACCACGATTGTTGCTTTGGGGTAGTGTGTATGTGAAAAATCTATTTTCATCTGGCTGCAAAATTAATCATTATATTTGAGATTGTCGGCATTTACTCAAAAAAGTTTCCTTTTTTCTTTTAAAATGGGCAAACTGTTTTTTATTTCCTCAAAAAATATAAAAATGTATTAATTTAGTTGTCTTTTTGTCACTTTTGTCTTATTTTTGTTTATCCCAAACTGCAATCTAAACCCTTATTCTTCGATTTACGGGTCCTTATTTACTTCCTGTAGTTCACCGAATAAAACAAAATTCAATTGATATGGAAAATAAAAAGTATAGAAATTTTATTCTACGTAATTATAATGATCTGCCTCAATTAAGTGCCTTGTCCGATCAGGAACGGGAGGCCATTGGGGTGGTGGGACGTGTATTGCCCTTTAAAGCCAATAACTATGTGGTAGAAGAGTTGATTGACTGGAATAATGTGCCGGATGACCCAATTTTCACACTCACTTTTCCCCGTGGAGAGATGCTTTCAAAATCCCATTATGGCCAGGTGAAAAAATTGATCGATAGGAACGATGAGGCAGGATTAAAACAGAAGATTTATGATATCAGGATGAAGTTGAACCCCAACCCTGCGGGACAGCAGCACAATGTGCCGACGGTAGACGGGATAAAATTACATGGTATGCAACATAAATATCGTGAGACAGTGCTCTTTTTCCCCAGTCAGGGACAGACATGCCACGCTTATTGTACCTTCTGTTTCCGGTGGCCTCAGTTCTCGGGGATGAACGAGTTGAAATTTGCGATGAAAGAAGCTGACCTGCTGCATAGGTATCTTCTCAAACACCCCAAGGTGTCGGATGTGCTTTTTACCGGAGGTGATCCGCTTACTGCCAAGGCCAGTATTATGTCTGCCTATATCGAGCCGCTGTTGACAAAAGAGTTTTCCCATATCCGTAATATCCGTATAGGATCGAAGACGTTGGCTTATTGGCCTTACCGTTTCTTGACGGATAAGGATGCCGACGATCTGTTGCGTTTGTTTGAAAAGGTGAAAAAAGCCGGAAAGCATCTTGCTTTTCAGGGGCACTTCAATCATCCCGTGGAGCTTTCTACCGATGCGGTGAAACAGGCTATTGAGAGGATTCTGAATACCGGAGCGCAAATCAGGACACAGTCGCCGTTGTTACGCCATATCAATGATGACCCCGGGGTATGGGCTGACATGTGGAAAGAGCAGGTCAGGCAAGGATTGATCCCTTATTACATGTTCGTGGCGCGGGATACCGGTTCCAAAGCATTTTTCGAGGTTCCGCTCGGAAAAACGTGGAATATCTTTAGAAAGGCTTACCGCAGTGTAAGTGGAATTTGCCGTACTGTTCGTGGTCCAAGCATGAGCGCCAATCCGGGGAAGATACAGGTGTTGGGTGTGACAGAGGTAAACGGCGAGAAGGTGTTTGTGCTCCGGTTTCTTCAATGTCGCAATCCGGATCTTGTGGATATACCGTTCTTCGCAAAATATGATAAAAAAGCCACCTGGTTCGATGAACTTGAGCCCGCTTTTGGGGAAGAGCAGTTTTTCTTTCAAAAAGATAACCTGTTGGGCAGGTATGAAAGAGATGCCGATTTTTTATGGGAATAAAAAGGTTATTTATCAACAAAACCTCCAATGTTTTAAATAATTAACATAGAATTAGCTGATTTATTGCTTATTTTGCTGCCTGAAACGAGTATAACAACCGTTCTCACACAAGAAGATAATTAAAAAACGAGTTCCATACGATACAATTGAACTTTTTTGATAAGTGAATACAGAGGCAAAACTTGTTTTGACTATGTTGAACGTAGAATTGAAAATCGAGGAGCGAAGGCGACTCAAAAAGTCTAATAAAATTGAAAATCAATAATTTT
>JBAYRG010000289.1:0-4196 GCA_041676805.1 Proteiniphilum sp. | reverse complement strand
TACTTGGATGGTATCTGGCACACCGCAGCCTTCAATCGAAATTGTTATTTATCCCTTACTATTTCCTGTTCATGAACCTCAACGTGTTCAAAGGCATGGGCTATCTCAAAAACTTTAAAGGAAGCGCAGTCTGGGAAAAAGCAGAAAGACGTTGAATTCGACATGAAATATTCAGCCCTTTGCCGGTAAACGATGGATTATAGTAAAATTATTCTTTAATGAGTGCCACACCTAATAAAGTCTTACTTATTTCATTAATGGGATTGAAGGCATCCGGCTGACGAGAAATACCTCCTAAAATGCCCGGTAATGCCTTTACCTTGGAATACTCATTTATTTGCGCTGTAATACCTGTTCCATTATATGCGCCTAAAAACTTCACAGCGGTTGCTGTCAGTATGGCATGAGATTCGGGCTGACGGGCGATGGCTTCGGCACAGGCTGAGATACAGATTCCTCGGGCGTAACCGAATTTCTTGCTTATACTTTCATCAATAGGGGTTAACTCCGAAATATCTCCATATCCGGCAATATTCTCAGCAGTTTGTATCAGATCTACCGCAATTTCAGGTTGACGGGCCATACTTTCAAATAGAGTTTGGATAGACGTGATTTTATCGATCTTATAGATTTGATCGGAAACAAGATTTGTCTCTTTATAACACGATTGTAAAATTAGAAAAATAGCACAGGAAATATTGAATATTGTCTTTGTTTTTATCATGAAAATAATTGGAGTATTACATTACGCTCGACAAAGGTAATTCAAATTTTTCAAACGAGACATAATTCAGTTCTTGTCTCACTCTTAACTTGCACTCTTTTATATTAGAAGAAAGTAAGAATAAGATAAGCATTTAACTCTAAAAACAGCCGTTAATGATAAAAGCTGGTAACAAGTGGGTTAGACGCCAAGTGGTTGACATTTATCCAAAATTTTATGTATCTTCGCATAATCTAACAGTTGTTTCATGGTCACTCTGCCCATTTATCCCGTCTTTCGTTCCGATGATGGAGCAAATGATGGAGCAAAAAACCGGAGGCTATCTCTTTATCTCAAAAATAGTGGATATTGTTGTGAACAGTAATTATATAAATCGCTAATGTGCTGTATAAAAAGATAATAATGAAAACAAAAGGTATTCTATACGATGAGAAATATGCTTCCCGATTATTAAAGATGACTTGCGACACCTTGTTGTTATTGAAGAATGACGGGACATGCATCGATATGGTTGTCAAAACGGAGAATAATCCCTATGTCAATGACCACTATACGTTGCTGGGAAAGAACATATTCGATTATTTTCCCGAAGAGACTATACGTGAATTAAAACCGGCTATCGAGCGGGTTATCCAGACAGGAGAGCTCTCCAGCGCCAATTATGTTCTTCCTGTCTCAGGCCAGCTCTATTTCTTCAAATGCATTATTCAGCCATATGATAAAGAGCATCTGTTATGCCAGTACCGGGACATTACCAGACGGAGCCAGATGAAAAAAAGCCTGGAGATGGAGAATGCGCGCCTGGCAGAAATAAAAAAGGCGGCAAAAATAGGCTACTGGAGTTATGATACCTTGGCCAGGACGTTCGACTATTGCGGATATATCGGTATTTTGATGAAGGAAAACGAGATAGTTACCTTTACAATGGATGAATACCTGGAAAGCATATATCCGAAAGACCGGAAAAGATTCGAAAACTTTTTCGCGAATTACGCATTGAACCAGGAGCCGATTGAATACCGTATCATGAAAGATAATAAACTCTTTTATCTGAAATTAAAGATTGTCAATAGCTACGCTACCGATAGCGGTGTCACGATCCTTGAGGGCTATACACAGAATATCAACGATATTGTCTCGAAATGGGATAAGTTGAAAATGGTTACGCGGGCTTTGGATAATTCAAGCGACAGCTTTTTTTCCACCAAACTGGATGGGACGCTCATCTTTGCCAATCAGTTTTGCCGCAGCCAGCACGGGATTCCAAAAAAAGCCGAACTCACGCGATATAAGGCCTATGAGGTGATGGAGAATTTCAAGGACAGAGAGAGGTGGGATAATTTTGTCCAGTCGTTACGGGAAAATAATGGCACGCTCAGGTTTATCTGCAATTATCCTTATCCCAAGAACAATGTGATCAGTACCAATTGTATCTCCTATATCATACAAAATGAATATGGAGAAGAGATCATTTGGCATATCCGGCGCGACATATCGGAACAGTTGCGCTATGAGGCACAGCTGAAAGAGGCCAAGGAGAGGGCTGAAGAATCCGACCGGCTCAAGTCGGCATTCCTTTCCAATATGAGTCACGAAATAAGAATCCCGTTGAATGCCATTGTCGGATTTTCGTCTATTATAGCGGATGCCGACAATGCGGAGGAGAGAAAGAAATATGTTAATATCATAGAGTCGAGCAATAAAAGGTTGTTGTCATTGATCAACGAGGTGCTCGACCTCTCTAAAATTGAATCGGAGACACTCACATTCAACTATACTTCTGTGGATGTCAGCGACCTATTCAGGGAGATCTTCATGACGCACCAGTTATATGCCAACCAAACCCCTTTGACACTTGAAATGCCGGATGAGGAGATTTGCATATACACAGATAGAAACCGCCTGACGCAAGTGATATCGAACCTGATCAATAACGCCATCAAATTCACCCCCAAGGGCAGCATCACCATAGGTTACAGGCTTATCCCCGGCTTTGTGGAGTTTTATGTGAAGGATACCGGTATCGGTATCGCGACGGATAAAGTAGACAAGGTATTCGACCGTTTCGTGAAGGTGGACGATTTCGCCCCGGGAACGGGTTTGGGATTGTCTATCTGTAAGACGATCGTGGAACGTTTGGAAGGAGATATCTCCGTGGTATCCGAAGAGGGGGTGGGGTCGTTGTTCTCGTTCAGGATACCTCTGAAGGCCGATGAATTTGATGATGAAAAGCTCCGGCAACAACCGTCATCCGACCCGGCACAGCAATATGCCTGCGGGGAGAGTGCCACGATCTTGGTTGTTGAAGACATCGACGATAACTTCGAGCTGATACGGGTCATACTCGGCTCCCGCTATCGCCTGATCCATGCTAGGAATGGCAGGGAGGCAATCGAGATGTTTGACAAATATTATCCACATCTGATCCTGATGGACATTAAAATGCCGGAAGTAAGCGGGCTGGAAGCCATCAAAGCGATCCGCGGCAAATCGCCTTCATCGCCTCCCATTATTGCTGTCAGTGCCTACGCCTTTGAAGAGGATAAAAGGACGTTGTTCGACAATGGATGCAATGATTTTGTGGCCAAGCCGCTGGATAAGGAGATATTGCTTGCCGCCATCCATAAATATTTGTAACAGGAGAAATGGGAGTAAGGGTTCTGGTGAAGTTGTTGGATGCAGTGTGTGGAGTGATGACCATTATCCCGTCGATCCTGGCGGCAGGTGGTTTTCTGGCATCACGGATTCATCCTGCCAGGCATCTGGCGTGGCAATGGATGGGTTTATTGTTGCCGTTGTTGTTGATCATAAATATCTTGTTGATATTTTACTGGGTGGTAAGGGGTAAGCTCTGGTTTGTAGCTCCCCTTCTCGCGGTGCTACTCAATATATCGTATCTTCCCGCTCTCTTCCAATGGCCTTTCAAACAAATTAAACCTGCTGCCGGCAGAGAGTTGAAGGTGGCCACTTATAACCTTCAACAGGGAGCTGCCGGGGGGGTATCCTTGATAAGCAAGTTCATAGATGATGAGCAGGTTGATATCCTTTGCCTGCAGGAGTTTCCGGGTGCCGGGCAGGCGCGGTCGGAATGGATGGGTGAGTTGACAGGATTCCTGCCTTACCACGCGGTAGACTCATTTTCGTCTGAGGCGATGCAAGTGGCTCTCTTTAGCAAATATCCCATTCTGCAGTGGCAAAGGATCGTTTTTCCGGATGAAAGTAGTAACAGGGCCCTCTGGGCGGAGCTGGATATCGATGGCTTAGCGGTGAGAGTGTGTAATACCCATCTGCAGACTACCCATCTGAACCAGTACAGAGCCACGCCTTCGGGCGATATTTACTCTACTGCCTCACAGATTTCCGGATTAAAGGATATGATAGATGAAAATGGGGTGATAAGGGCATGCCAGGCGGATATGATCAGGGAGTGGATTGATGAAAGCGACACACCCGTTATGGTGTGCGGCGACTT
>JBAYRG010000288.1:0-4204 GCA_041676805.1 Proteiniphilum sp. | reverse complement strand
TTTCGATAAACGTATCGATCTTTGGCAACACCATGCAAAGATTCCCACTGAATTTATGTTCGTTGATGATATCTCCGGCCCGGTCATTCCCTTTGAAACGGACATACTGAATATAGGAACCGGGCAAGTAGCGTTCGGGATTCGTTCCGAAAAGAATAATGGCCCCATTAGTGGGACAGCCGTAGCGCAAATCGTAAAATCCGAGTGACGCAAGTTGTTCTTCGATACTCCGCTTATCTTCAGCAAGCACATCTTCTGCAACGGCTTTGGGAAGAAACTCCTTTTTGATTAGTTTTACATCCAAATCGTTGATGGTCGTCCCCAGGCACGGCATCGCATCGAATGTATATACGTTGGACAAACGGCGTTCGGTCAGTATTTTTACTTCGGCCTCGGTGGCAATGCTCTTGCGAGATCCAACCCGTACCCAAACACGCCCACGATAACGTACAGGCGGAAACTCCGACGGCTGGACTTCTGCCACCAATACATCGCCGTCGCCGAAACTAAACTTTTCGACCGTCATGACCGGCTGCGGTAGAATATTACCATCGGTACGAATATTGGCAATTTGTAACAACAGACGATCATCCACTTTCAAGCCCGATAGTTTTCCGTCATCATATGCACCGATAACCAGATATCCATTCTTCCCGCTACCCGAAACATCATTGGAAAACGCGCAGATCACCTGACAAAACTTGTCCATATTAACCGTTGAAGTCGTGCGTTCAACGTGGTGGCTTTCGGTGTCGGAAAGGATCTGTCGGAGTTGAGTTTGTATGAGCATTTTTACTTAGCGTTTTATTTTCAATGAAAGGTAAAATTCTATACCACAAAGTTATTATAAAAATTTGAATGATAAGGCTATAAAATCAGTATCTTTGGATACGAAAATTTATCGCACATACCAATATGCAATAATTTGCGTGAATGCACAAGACAGATGTTATAGATAAAAAAGAGACTATTTATGCTAAACTTGGATAATAAGTTGGACAGAGTGTCCAAGTAGGTGAAAAAGGTAAATAAATTAAAAATACACATGACCAAGTATTATTAAAGCTATACAAGTCACCAACAACAAAGTCAATTCTCCTATGAAAAACGAATTACCCCACAACACTTTTGATTATTCGGATAAAAGAGAACCTGAAAGGGATATTGAACAACCCGTTACAGAGCATGAACATTTTGAGAATTATGATCCGACAAAAGAATTACCGGACTATCATTCTCCATCAACTGATTTACTGGAAAATTTTGATGCCATTTTTTCAACAAATGAAGTAATTGAAACAAAAGACATTCCACTCCCTAATCATTGAAATGAACGACCGTTTTAAGTTGCTGTGGGATGCGAATGTTCGAAACGCAAAAGAGTATAATATCCGGTTTCGACAACGAAAGCTCAATCCTTCAAAAGGACATCATTTTTTACCCTACATCGTGGTTATAATTGATAAATATTACGATATCGCCATGTGTGTGGAAGAAGTGTATTTAACGAAACTTGTCCGTAAAGCCCATGCTGCGGGCATACATATTATCCTTTCGGTTCAACGCCCATCACAGGATATTTTGTCAAATAACACCAAAAGTTATTTCCCGGTTCGCATAGCATTTCGGACGGCAAGCCGTCAGGAATCAATGATAATACTCGATGAAGAAGGTGCGGAAAGATTGTCTGGAAATGGCGATGCAATTTATAAAGACGAATTGTACAAAATAAGACTTCAAGCCCCTTATATTTCTACTAGCGAGATAAAAAAAATCACTCAATATATCAGTCGCCAGCAAGGATATGATCACGCCTACAATCTGCCTGGTAATGTCCCGCTATCAGTATACTCTCTGGCTGATTTAAACGATCGGGATCCATTGTTTGATGAAGCGGCCCGTCTTATTGTTGTTCACCAACAAGGCTCGCCCTCTCTTATCCAAAGAAAATTCTCGATTGGATATAACAGGGCCGGACGATTGATGGACCAACTCGAGACTGCTGGTATAGTAGGTCCCGTGGAAGGCAGCAAACCACGAGAAGTATTTATTGCCGATGAATATAGTCTGGAGAAACTTTTAAGCTCTTTACAGTAAATGTAATCCCCATAAAGTTTCTAATAAATAAAATGCAATTAAGGACACATTATGCACATCACTGCAAATTATTTATTATTTTTGCACAAATTCACATATTATGAAAGACAAATTTGAGAAAGTCCTTAAGAAAATTTTCTTGTCGTCTATCGGATCTATTATTGCCACAAATGGGATACAAGCAGTTTAGCGTGTAAATTCCTCCTTTGAATCAAAAATCAGGGAATGATTCACTTACCCCGGTCAAAAAGACTCTGAAGTATCGAATAGAAATATACCAAAATAAAGAACCGTAGGAAATAGAAAAAAAGAATAGGGTTCTCCAGCATTTTTGGTGGGTCTATCGTCATTTTAGTATATCAATATTGTTTTGCTCTCGTTATCCGAGCCATATAAGAATTACAATAGTGTGTTACATGGCCGTTACATAAGGAAACACTGATAAACTGATAGTTAATGCTATTCTCTCGGTTTTTTCATCTTTCTGGTTACATAAACTATGCCCAATAGACAATTTGTAAGCATACAAAATTACAATGGTTCGACGTTCTTGCCTGGTAATGTTGATTGCCGGAAGTTGATAAAGTTTTATGCTCGCAATAGCTTTGTCCATACCGCTACCTTTTTCTTTATATTGGCTCAGCAGTTTTGTGATTGAACAACAAAACATAGAACGACGATTATCTGAAATGGATATGCGGCTTTGCCAATGCACAGGGAGGCCGAATTTATATCGGTAAGGACAATAAAGGTGACGTTATTTGCTTGAAAGATTACGAGAAGTTGATGGAGGAGATTCCCAATAAGGTCAAAAACAATATGGGAATCACGACCGAAGTCAATCTTTTACAAACCGACGACAAGCATTATCTAGAGATTATCGTTCAACCTTATTCTGTACCCATCTCGTTGCGAGGCAGGTATTACTACCGGAGCGGCAGTGTGAAGCAAGAATTGACAGGAGCTTCGCTCAACGAGTTCTTGCTCAAACGTGCCGGGCATACATGGGATGATGTTATCGAAACCCGGGCATCATTCGACGATATCGACGATCGGACAATCAAAATTTTCTTGCGGAAAGCGGAAGAAGCAGGACGTCTTCCCGATATTGACGGACTTTCCACACCAGAGCTATTGGAAAAACTTCGTTTGGCCAAAAACGGTCAACTTAAACATGCCGCTATCGTGCTCTTCGGCAAAGACCCCGGAGCCTTTTATCCAAATACGTTTGTGAAGATCGGCAAATTTGAAGATGATGATTTTACGATCCGTTTCCAGGAATTGGAAGAAGGTAATATCATCCAGATATTGGACAAAGTGCTGCGCACCCTCGACTATAAGTTTTTGATACGGAATATCTCATTTGAAGGAATGAACCGGATAGAAACGCTTGAATAACTTAATTGACAACAAGATACTATTAAGAGAAGGTGAGACAAATACAGCCAGATACGTATTTATATCTCAGGGTTAATTTTCTCAACAACCCGAAGTTGCCGAAGTTTTGCCGAAGTTGCCGAAGTTTTGCCGAAGTTTTACCGAATAAATGCCGGATAGTTTTAACGAGACATATGAACCAAGAAAAATTGATGGATGCTATATCAAATAGAACCATTTCACGAAAATGCTCAGAATTGGTAAAACTTAACGTATTGGAACAAGCTGGTTCTTTTGGTGCGGGTAGTTTTTACCAATTACACCAATAATGCCAAAATAGCGCCAAACGATTTTAATTTTGATATGATTCAATATTCATGAGAGTTGCAAAATAGATAAAAATGTGGAAAATGTTCGTTACTGGGTTGATGAAAGGGGCAGTCAGTCAACCCCTAGGAATGGCTCACGGAGGTGATCGCCAGAATGCCACACAAAACAAGCAGTCTGAAAATTGGCAGGGTATACCCGGAACCATTTGCTGGATATTATCGGAATATCCACCATTCAATCTAAACCAATACTTTTCATATATAAAATTATGCTGAATGTGGAAGGCATATTTTTCAACGGGCAAATATTCGATGCCTATGTATTTGCCACCAACCTGATCAAATCAGCAAGGAAATCATTAATCCTCATTGACAACTATGTCGATGAAAGCGTTCTTTTG
>JBAYRG010000287.1:0-4208 GCA_041676805.1 Proteiniphilum sp. | reverse complement strand
TATCGAGAACAAGGAAACCACGATCGGGACAAATATGGAAGGGGTGGCTTCATCCGAAATCAACTCCGGATTATTCAGTTCCTTTCTCGAGAAACAGGATGTGATGGGTGTTTTTGTAGGACATGACCACGACAACGATTATATAGGAATAGAGCATGACATTGCGCTGGCCTTTGGACGTACAACCGGCATAGATGCCTATGGCGTATTGGAACGGGGTGCGCGAATAATACGGTTGTATGAAGATAAATTCCGATTCGACACTTGGATAAGAACACGCAAAGATAGGGAACTCGATTATTACTTTCCGTCAGGATTGTCTTCAGTTGATGAAGAGTCGATGACCTATCTTCCTGCAAAAAAAAATCTTACAAAGAAAACACAAGGTATAGCCTATACCTATTATAAGGGCGGTCGACTGAAAAAAATAGCAGATATTTCTACCCAGACAAAAAAAATAAGTGAAGGCGTTGCGAAAAATATATCCTTGTCGCCGGCAGTAGATCGAGATTCATTTGCTTTGGTATTCAAAGGGTTGATAGATATTCCCGAAAGAGGTGTTTACCGTTTCTATACCTATTCTGACGACGGGTCGCGGCTCTCCATAAATAATCAGGTGGTGGCTGACAACGATGGTTCCCACAGTGCGAAGCGTATCGACGGAAAAATAGCATTGGAAGCAGGATTACACGAAATAGAAGTGATCTATTTCGAAGATTATATGGACGAAATACTTGAAGTTGGCTGGTCGAGCCGTTCAATTCGAGAGGAACCCATTCCGGATGGGGTTTTGTTTCTTTTGGAAGAATAAATGGAGAAATATTGATTGACTAAAAGATGAAAAGAATGGCATTTATTTTATTAAGTCTGTATTTTGGTACGACAGCTCTATTTTCTCAGGAGAGAAAACGCTGCAGTAAGTACGGGCTCAAATTTGTTGCTCCGGGCTGAACTGATCGTATGCCGATGGCTCACTTTCAACCACTAAAGGTACCATAGCTTATTGGTCTTTTGCCTGAAGGGCTATTTTCTTTTACAATAATGGTTGTCATATTGCTGATTGTTAATTCGTTATAAATGTAATTAAAAATCTCCACATAATAACTCCTTTAGAACAAATTAACGGATATTTTAACGTAGTCTTTTGATAATTAGATAAATGATGTTTCCCACACCGGAAATGATACCATCGCCCACGGCAACGCTGTGTGGCCCGACGAAATTGAAGTCCTCCAGAAAAATAGGAAGTAAAACCTGTGTAGGGTAGAGTAAGTATAACACAAAATCAGTGCAGGGTAGAGCTAATTGAGTGCGCTCCCTCCGGGGAGAAAACCTTCTCCCGTATTATGGCTGTAATATGGGAGAGGTTTTTGCGCTTTATTAAGTTAATTATAAGATAATGTTTTGGTTACTTCTATTTATCTCTTATCTTTGTCCATAATAAAGATTGAAAAACAATGAAGAAGAAGGTATATATTCCACCAAAAGATCAAGATGAGGTCAGAGACTCTATTTCTGATTATAAGATTATTCCCGAAACTGAATTAAGCCGGAAGAAAGGAGGTAATAAGCAAAGGAGAATTTTCTATAAAACGCCAACACCGCAAGATTTTCCTGATAATTGTGTAACACTGGATACTTTTTTTAGTGATTTAGAAGATTATATCCGTAAGAATGACAGAATATAGGATTTCTATAAGCAATAAAGTATATGATGATTTAGAGAATATTGGTAATTTTATTCTTTCCAAATACACTCAGGACGCAGTGGACAATTACCTTAAAAGTCTATACGAAGACATTTCAACACTTAAATATTTAGCCGGTATATTACCTTATTCTGAATGGGAAACAGTAAAACAAATACATCCGCAAGGCAAGCGGTTATTGTCAAAAAATAGGCACTGGAATATTGTATTCCATATTTTAGGAGATTATGTCATTGTAGATAGAATCTTGGCGTCTTCTTTGATAAAATAACGAAGGAGTGTTCAAAATTGCCCTTTCCGTCACGAGCCAGCCTGAACGGTCTCAAGTGAGAAAATCTTTTCCCGTATTATGGCTGTAATATGGGGGACGGTTTTGGGACCATACGCTGTTTGTCGTCCCGAAAAACAGAAGAAGGAGTAGGAACGTGCTTTTGCTGATTACTGTTTTGTACATAGAGCTGTCAAAAGGGTAAATATTAGATCCTACATCTCACATCCTATATCCTACATTCTTTCCGGTACTTCTATGCCAAATAGTTTCATTCCTTTTTTAATGGTCAGGGCGATATTTTTTGACAGTGTCAACCGGAAATCGCGTAACGGGATATTTTCTTCACGAAGAATGGAGAAATCGTGGTAGAACTGGTTGAATTCTTTTGCCAATTCATACACATAATTGCCAATAAGTGAAACGTTGTATTCCGCGCCAGCCTGTTTCACGACTGCATCGAACTCCGCGAGCAATTGTACCAATCCCTCTTCCTTCTCGGAAAGGGGTAGAGAGTTTTCCAGCTTTTTCGGAACAGTAATGCCTTGTTCCCCCGCTTTGCGTAAGACGGACTGGATACGCGCGTGCGTGTATTGGATAAACGGACCGGTATTCCCGTTGAAGTCGATCGATTCCTTCGGGTTGAAGGTCATATTTTTCTTTGGGTCTACCTTCAGGATAAAGTATTTGAGGGCTCCCATACCGACCATTTCTGCAATTTTATCCGCTTCTTCGGTAGAGATGCCATCCAGCTTACCTAACTCTTTCGAAGTCTCACGAGCGGTTTCCACCATTTCGACCATCAGGTCGTCGGCATCGACTACTGTCCCTTCGCGTGATTTCATTTTCCCTTCGGGCAGTTCCACCATACCGTAAGAGAAGTGTACCAATCCTTTTCCAAACTCAAAACCGAGGATGTCGAGAAGGATGGAAAGCACCTGGAAATGGTAATTCTGCTCGTTTCCTACCACATAAATCATGGTGTTGATAGGATAGTCATCGAACCGTAGCTTGGCCGTACCAATGTCTTGTGTCATATAGACCGATGTGCCGTCGGCACGTAGCAGCAGCTTATGATCCAGTCCGTAAGGAGTGAGATCGGCCCATACCGATCCATCCTCTTTCCGGTAGAAAAGCCCTTGAGCCAGACCCCGCAGCACCTCTTCCTTGCCGGCGAGGTAGGTCTGCGACTCATAGTAAATCTTGTCGAACGACACCCCCATACGGCGGTAGGTTTGGTCGAATCCGGCATATACCCAGTCGTTCATCCGTTTCCAGAGGCTCACTGTTTCCTGATCACCCGCTTCCCATTTGCGCAACATCTCCCGTGCTTCCGTCATCAGCTGGGATTGTGCTTCCGCTTCTTCTTTCGATAATCCTTTGTCTTGTAAAGAGGCCAGTTCTTCTTTATATTTCTTATCGAACAACACGTAATAGTCGCCGATCAGATGATCCCCTTTCTTGCCGGAGGATTCAGGTGTCTCGTCGTTACCCCACTTCTGCCATGCCAGCATCGATTTGCAGATATGGATACCCCGGTCGTTGACGATATTGGTTTTTACCACCCGCTTGCCATTGGCTGCCAATACTTCGCACAACGAATGTCCCAAAAGATTATTTCGCACATGTCCCAGGTGCAACGGCTTATTGGTGTTGGGAGAGGAGTATTCTACCATGTAAAGCGGTGCGTCGTCCGTCACGGATGTGAAGCCGTAATCAGGTTGTGCATCTATCTGTTCGAGCAAACGCAGCCATGCTCCCGCTGCTATCTCGAGGTTCAAAAATCCTTTGATCACATTGAATCCGGAAACGATATCCGCATTTATCGTTAACCAGGCACCGATCTCCTCTGCTGTCTCTTCCGGTTTTTTCCGGGAAATTTTCAGCAGTGGGAAGGTGACGAGTGTGTAGTGTCCCTTGAATTCTTTCTTTGTCTTTTGAAGCGTGATTTGTGACGTCTCCACGTCAGCCTGGTAAAGCTCTTTTATCGCGCGGATAATGATTTCCTGAAGAGTATTCTCGATATGCATATCTTGATTGCTGTTTTTGAGACACAAAAATAGAAAAATTTCAGAGATATTAGAAGAATACTGCTTAGCAAAGTAATAACCGATGGATGTAAACCCATTCTCCATTGCTATATATCTATAATAGCTGTTTCAATAAACTTGAAATCTAATTTTTCAATTGGCTGAAATCCATGTAAAACAGGCTCGGGGAGATGTTTTTTT
>JBAYRG010000286.1:0-4211 GCA_041676805.1 Proteiniphilum sp. | reverse complement strand
ATAGCTTTCCCACGGCACGGTGATGCCGGCGCTGCCCCACAGTATGCCGCCAAAACCGCCGCCGATGGGAGCCACATCGGCAAAACGCCCGTCTTCACGTTGGGTGTCCCGCATCGCACGCATGTGGCGGTGAAGGAACTGGGGGATATCCCCCAAATAGGTGGCTGTCCGTGAGAAGACCGATATATCGCCGCTCCATCCCATACGTTCGTTGCGTTGTGGGCAGTCGGTAGGTATCGACAGGAAATTGGCGAAAGTGGACCAGGTAATATTCTCCCACAGCTTGTTCACTTTGGAATTGGAGGTTTCGTAATGTGAAGCCAGCTCGTGGATGGAGCTTAACACATCGCCTTTTACCGCCTCCAGTGGAAGGGGTTTGTCAATTCCGGTGATCTCGATAAACCGATAACCGTGGAAAGTGAAGCCTGGAAGAATCGTTTCGTTTCCACCTTTCGTGATATAAATATCCTGTGCCATGGCGCCGCGGATATTCTCAAGCATGATCATCCCTGTATTCTCTTTAAATTCGGGTAGATCGGGATATTTTACCTCGGCAAACCTCAATTTGACCGCTGTGCCGGGGTTTTCCCCTTTGAGGGTGATCCTTGGTACCCCTACCATATTTTGCCCCATATCATAGAGGTAGACACCGGGTCGGACCTCTTCCATCGAAATGGCGGTGAGTTCCTTGATTTTTTTGACGGTTTGACCGTACTGTCCAATCAGTTGCATTGCTGAGAAATCATTCACCGCGGGCATCCGGTTGGCTTCTATCGCTTTGTCCTCCGTGATTGCTTTCTCCTGGTCCACTTCTACCGCTTTTTTCCAACCTGAAGCATCATAAGAAGCCTCAGCCCACCCTTCTATCGCTGCTTCTTTCCGCGCGTCATATACTTCTCCCTGGAAGAAACTGCTGTAGATAATGGGACCACCGTCGAAATAAGACCAGCTGTCGGGGTTACTTACAATCGTCTCCATGGTGCCGTCGGCATAGGTGATTACTAATTTGGCAAGGAGCGATTGCCTGTCGCCAAACAGGTTCCACAGGTATCCCATATAGGTGATCGCCCCGCTCCACCACCCTTCTCCTAAGGCTACTCCCAAAGCATTGTCGCCCGCTTTAAGCCGGTTGGTCACGTCGTAGGTCTGGTAGAGATGATGCTTGTTATATTGCGTCAATCCGGGGTTGAAATAGTCATCGCCAATCTTTTCGCCGTTGATATATGCCTCATAAATACCTCTGGCTGTGATATAGAGACGTGCATCGTCGATAGCTCCCTTTTTAGTCGTGAAGGTGGTCCGGAGCAACGGCATCGATTTTTTTCCGATATTGGCAGTAACCAATCTGCCGGAATCGCCGCCACTTAATTGATAAGCCTGGCGGGTGATCGTCAGATTTTCTTTCTCTGCGAAGAGACTTTTTTCTCCACCTTCATCTAATTTTTCCGAAAAAAGGATGTTGTTGGGTACCCGGTAGTTGCGTACTTCCACCTCTGAGAAGTTTGCCGACTGCCCCGGCCTTGCCGAGAACCCGATCTCGCAAAGCATCGGAAAACAGATATAATCCCAGCTGTTCCCGATGGGGTTGATTGTCACTTTGCCTATTTTATTCGATTCCTCTTCGCCACCGACGAAGAAGTCGGTATTGCTATACATGGTTTTGAGGCAGATAAAATGTTTATCGTATTGATTCCCCCGATGAATCGTGGAGGAGGGAATGGGCAAGCTTCGAAATGGGGTTTCCTTCCGATCGCCGGGAGCATATCCTACGCGATAGAGGTGCAAGAAAGCATTTCCTCCCGCGGCTACTTGCGAAATATCCAATTCCACTTCAATGTAAGATTCGTCTCTTTTATTTTCCAGGTTATAGATATTTTTGTTTTTATCCATCAGCCGGGGATCATTGGCGCCGAAGACAAAACCGGCTTTGGTGCTGCCACTCTCCTTGTCTAACTGCAGGCTATAATTGATATTGAAAGTGGGCAGGTAATCCGGATAAAGCACCAGGTCATCGTCGCCGCCACCAATCCACTTTGCCCCTTCCCATGCATCGATGGAGGGATTCATCAACCCCGTCTCAAACCATGATTGTGTAGATAATGGTTTATCATCCTGATCCCACACTTGGAGAGTCCAATTGTATCTGGTACAAGGTTGCAGCGGTTCTCCCGCATATTCAATATTAAGGGATATGTTACTTTCAGTTTTCCCACTGCTCCATACTTCTTTTCCCGTTTTGTCGGTGACGATAATCTGATAGGCTGATTGCGATTGACTCCGCTTGGAGGAACTCATCTGCCAGCTAAAGCGTGGTTTTTCAATATCAATACCTATAGGGGTTTCCTCATACTCCACCTTTAATGAGGATAACTCACTGACGGAACAGCCAGTGAACAGTAATATCGAAGAAAAGAACAGTATAATGTATTGTTTCATAATAACCAAAACTCTATCTAGGAAAGTTTAGAGACTATCTTAAATTTGTATCTATTCGATCTTTGTTACTCCGTCGAAACTAAAGTACTGTTCGGTAATATTCAGTTCTTTTATTGTCTCGCGGGTCTCCATCGTTTTAAGATGTCCTGTGTTGAATCCGTTTCCAGTATCATTGTTATATACCCAAGTAGGGGTCGGCCACAGGCAGGCGTGAAATTTTACCGTGCGATAAAAATCCATGGAAACGCCTTGTTGTCCGTGATGTGACATTTGGATATAGTCGCAATCCAACTCGTCTTTAAATAGGCCGTTTAACAATTTATCCCCTGCTTCTTTTCCCGTATCGGCAAGAAAGAGTACGGATTTTACCGGATCGGAAGCCCTTATTACTACACTAGAATTGTTATAAGGATTTTCTCTTATCTCCTCATTTTTAATACCTAATATTTTCATAGAGGTGTTCCCGAAATTTAGTACCATTCCAGGTGTTGCTTCCTTGTTTTTGACACCCGATTTTTTGAATGCCTTGTAATATGTAATAGCTTGTTCTTTGTAATCGGGTTCCATATCCAGTAAGTCATCAGAAAAAGTGGATTGGCAAATTTCCCGAATTGTAATTCCTTTTGGATTCTCCAGAATCTGTGTAAGTGCACCAATATGGTCAGGGTGGGGATGTGTCACAAACCAGCAATCTACCACATTGCCTAATGCAGCCAGAAAACCTCTGAGGTAATTTTCTTCTTCCTTGACTCCTCCATCCATTACAATAACCTTGTTGTTATCTGTACGGATCACATAGGAATTGCCTATGGTGTTGATCTGAGAAGGTAATTGCCAAAGAGTGAAGGTGTCGTCCTGCTTTGAAAATGAAGGCTGTTGATTGAAATAACCCAATTTCCGCCAACGACGTTCGGTGTTCTTTACTCTCTGGCTAAAATCCAGATAATCCTTGTCGGCTGCTTTGGTCCATCCACACTCGGCATAGGCCGCGATACGGGGAAAGATCTGGTAATAGAGACGGGTTGTATTAGGAGTATATTCTCCCCACATCTGGCAACCCGTACCAAGTATTTTAGGCTCTCTGGATTTTTCCAAACCATCGGGTATCGGATTGAACGAATAGGCCTTTTCTAGGGATATTACTTCGTAGGGATAGTCGAGGTACGTAAAATGACGGTTAGAGTTCACCACATTGTAGTCTTTTTCGATGGCTTTGTTCACAAGGCTGATATCTCCATCCCAAAAATGGACGATGGTGCCTTCGGCCAGTTTTTCCGATTGGCCTTCTTCAATATGTGCTTCATTCCGGATATTGTCACCGGTAATTTCGTTCCAACCCATCATTTTCACCCCTTTCGACGCAAGGTATTTGGAGAAGCGATTGATGGACCATACCTGTAGATCCGAGAATGTGGGAATATGGTTATCTTCCATAAATTGTACGATCTGTGAGTTATTCCGCCAGTGTGAATAATCGGCTTCGTCTCCTCCGATATGCAGAAGTTTCGATGGGAACAGTTCGATCACTTCGTCCAACACGTCATGCAGGAACGCTTCCACCTTGGGATCAGTCACATTGTAAAGGTCTCCCCAGATACCTTTTCCCTCCTTGTTGCTGCTTGCGCCCAGCCAGGAATAGGAGGCTATGGCAGCGGAAGCGTGTCCCGGTACTTCGATTTCGGGCATGATTTTTATTCCTCTATCGGCCGCAAATTTTACTACCTCACGGATTTCGTCTTGTGTGTAAAACGTTTTCTTGCCGGGGTATGTCTCGT
>JBAYRG010000285.1:0-4269 GCA_041676805.1 Proteiniphilum sp. | reverse complement strand
TTGGCAATACAAAGGCAAACCCATATTATTGTTAGGAGGAAGTAATGACGACAATCTTTTCCAGTGGCCTCCCGAAATGTTGACCCCTCATCTGGATGAGATGAAAAAAATCGGGGCAAATTATGTGCGTAATACGATGAGTGACCGAAAAGATGTAGGCTTTGAACTCTACCCATTCAAACAATTAGAAAATGGAGATTATGATCTAAACCAATGGAACGAAGAGTATTGGCATCGTTTCGATTTTTTTCTGAAAGAAACAGCAAAACGAAAAATTATCGTTCAAATCGAGTTATGGGATCGATTTGATTTTTATCAAGAAAACTGGATTATAAACCCATATAACCCCAACAACAACATCAATTATACCCAACAAGAATCAGGGCTGGGAGAAGAATACCCTTTTCATGCCATGACAAACAGGCAACCTTTTTTCTTTTCCACCCCGCAACAACAGAACAATCACTATATACTCCCCATTCAAAAGAGATTTATCGAGAAGATGCTTTCATACACTTTACAGTACGACCACATCCTCTATTGCATTGATAATGAAACATCGGGAGAAGAACTGTGGAGCATTTTCTGGAGTGAGTTCATTGGTGAAAAAGCAAACGAGCAAAACAAGAAAATATATGTAACGGAGATGTGGGATGATTGGAACCTACAATCATCCCAACATAAGAGAACATTCGATCACCCGACTCGATTTCAGTTTTGCGACATCTCGCAAAATACGCATCAACGAGGAGATCGGTTATGGAATAATCTCAGATGGGCTTTCCGGTATATAGAAGATTCTCCCAGACCGTTGAATGTTGTAAAGATCTATGGATCAGATGAAGGAAAACGTGGACATGGCAATAGCAAAGATGCAATAGAGAGATGGTGGCTGCATTTATTGGGAGGAGCTGCAGCGATTCGTTTTCATCGCCCCGATAGCGGACTCGGCCTATCCGAATTAGCCGCCTCATCGATCAAAGCAGCCCGACAACTGGAATCTATCGTCAAAGTATGGAATTTACAACCGGGAAATGAACTATTGATCGACAGGAGTGAGGGGAGTGCTTATCTCTCCTACATCCCAGATAAAGTATATGTAGCTTTTCTTCCCAACGGAGGGAATGTGCGACTTCGTCTGAATGAAACCCCATCCAGTGTCACCCTGAGGTACCTCAATATACGTACAGGTAAGTGGTCCGAAAAAAATCAAACTACGACAGTTGTAAAAGATTCAATCGAAATAGTGGCCCCCGACAATAATGAATGGTTAATTGTAATCACAAAAAAGTAATATTCATTTTTAATTGATATAATTATGCGATACAAACTGCAAACAATTACATTGTTTAGTTGCTTATTTGTCTTATCCATATCTCTTTCCGTAGATGCACAAAACATCGACAGCGACCAATGGTCGGCAACCGACGCATTGGAAAGAAAGGTAAGTGAATATCCCGATGCAGGGGATAAAAGAGAGAAATATGTGGCCATGTTTTACTGGACCTGGCACCAAGGAAAAGATGACACCACCGCGACAGTAAAAAATATTACCGAAATTGTAAGGAAATATCCCGAAGCGATGAAGGATTACGACCATCCCGCCTGGGGAAAGGCAAAACCGGGATTCTTTTTCTGGGAACAACCACTGTTGGGGTATTACAAGACCACCGATCCCTGGGTATTGAGAAAACATGCCGAAATGTTGGCCGACGCGAAAGTGGATGTGGTCTTTTTCGACTGCACGAATGGAAGCCTTACCTGGGTTGAATCGTACGAAGCATTGATGAAAACCTGGGATCAGGCACAGAAAGATGGGGTGAACGTTCCCAAGATTGCATTTATGCTCCCCTTTGGTGCACTCCCTCACTCGCTGGTCTCCCTTCGTCAACTTTACCGGGACGTTTACAAACCGGGAAGATATAAAAACCTCTGGTTCAACTGGAAAGGAAAACCGGGAATTATGGCATACCCCGACAACCTGACCGACTCAGCCGAGGACCGGGAGATCGCGGAATTTTTCACTTTCCGCCCCGGACAGCCCGATTATGTGGATGGCCCCCAGAGACCCGACCACTGGGCATGGCTCGAGAACTACCCCCAACATGGATATATTCCCGATCAGAAAGGTGGTTTTGAACAGGTAGCCGTGGGGGTGGCACAAAATGCGGCACCCGAGACCAACGGACATTGCAGCGCGTTCAATCTCCCGGGGTCGCAAGGACGCGATTTCTCCCAACGGAACGGCTTCGATCCCAGAGTGGACGGCTATCTCTACGGTTGGAATTTTCAGGAACAGTGGGATCGCGCCTTTGAAATAGATCCCGAATTGGTCTTTGTGACAGGATGGAACGAATTTATCGCGGGACAATGGCTCCCAAAACACAACTGGACCGGAGATCCCTTCTCCTTTGTGGACCAATTCGACTGGAAACGCAGCAGGGATATCGAACCCAACAAGGGATGGGGTGACAAAGGCGATGTTTACTATCTTCAATTGATCGATAACGTAAGGAAATTCAAAGGGATGAACCCGCCGGAGAAGGTCTCAGCCCCTAAAACCATCAAGTTGGGAAAACCGGGCGAATGGGACAATGTGGCACCCGCTTACAATCACTATAAGGGCAACACCTCCCATCGTGACCATGTAGGGAGGAACAACACCTATTATACCAACAACACCGGACGGAACGATATTGTCAAGGCAAAAGTGGCCAGGGATAATCAATTTCTCTATTTTTACGTGGAGACGGCCGAAAAGCTCTCTTCGCACAAAGAGTCGAACTGGATGCTTCTCTTTATCGATATCGACAGGGATAAGTCAACCGGCTGGAATGGATATGACTATATCGTCAACCGCAAGAGTCCCACAGGAAAAACAGTGGTTATCGAAAAAAATATCGGAAACCGGTGGGAATGGGAAGAGGTGGAACGATCATCCTATGTGGTGAAAGACAACAGACTGGAGATAAAGATCGACAGGAAAACGGTCAGACAGGATGGCAAACCGCTCAACTTCGAATTCAAATGGAATGACAACATGCAGGAGAACGGCAATATCATGGATTTTTATGTCAACGGCGACACGGCACCGGGGGGTAGGTTCAACTTCGTCTATTGCGAGTAAGGAGTAATTAATGCATACGATTCAGTAAAAAAATGAGACAGAAAAAAAAGATTCCGACCAACTACCTGCTTTTCTCTATTTTCAATATCCTATTACTATTCAATGCGTGTAATACAGGCAACCGGGCTGTAACATCTGTCGAGGATTTACAATGTTGCAACCTGACCAATCCGGAAGGAATTGACCATCCTCTATTAAGTTGGAAAATCAGATCTTCCCGACAGGGTGTGGCACAAGCAGCCTGGGAAATAGAGATCGCCTCGCGGCAAGAGCTGCTCGAAAAAGGAGAGG
Organism: Proteiniphilum sp.; assembly: GCA_041676805.1. Classification (GTDB taxonomy): domain Bacteria; phylum Bacteroidota; class Bacteroidia; order Bacteroidales; family Dysgonomonadaceae; genus Proteiniphilum. The sequence goes on along the minus strand of JBAYRG010000285.1, from coordinate 851 downwards.
CCGATATCTGGAAATCGGGGAAACAACCGTCTGATCAGCAGTTCGGCATACAACCAACAGCTGAATTCAAGGAAGGGAGATCCTATTGCTGGCGAGTCAGGATATGGGAAAACAATGATGAAGCAACCCCATGGAGCAAACCGGCCGGTTTTTCTATCGGCTTGCTAAATGAAAGCGCATGGAAAGCGAAATGGATCACCTATGCCGATCCCGACCAACATGCGCTCCCCTATTTTAGAAAGTCTTTTTCTACAGAGAAGGGAAAGAAGATCTCCAAAGCGCTTGCTTACTTCTGCGGATTGGGTGCGGGAGAGCTCTACCTGAACGGCAATATCGTTGATCCTACGCGCTTCCTTGATCCGGCACAAACCGATTATGATCACTACGCGCTCTATAGCACTTTCGACCTAACCGATCTTTTGAAAAAAGGAGAGAATCTCATCGGCGTGATGCTGGGTGGCGGTTGGTTCGCCCAAAAAGAGGCATGGAGAGGCGCCAATTTCTCCTATGGAGCACCCATGTTGCGGTTACAGCTGGTGATCTCCTACCAAGATGGTTCGCAGACGATTGTGGGAAGCGACGAGAGCTGGGAATGGAGTGAGGGAGCGGTACAAAAAAGCAATATCTACTTGGGGGAGAGCTACGACGCAAATCAAGAAATTGAAGGATGGAACAAAATCGGCCATTCATCCGAAGGGTGGCAGAAAGCGTTGATAGCCACAAAGAATCTCCCACCCCGGTTATTACCGCAACTGATCCCCCCTATCCGGAAAAAAGAGGTTCTATCGGCTCAAGCTATATGGCAGGACTCACTGGGCAACTGGATTTACGATTTTGGCGTGAATGTGGCC
>JBAYRG010000284.1:0-4270 GCA_041676805.1 Proteiniphilum sp. | reverse complement strand
CAGATCAGCCTCAGCAATAACAAATCCGTCGTTGCTCTCAGTCATGATCTCCATCCGTTTACGGGTATCGGAAGAGATTTCATAAGGTGTGATCAATACACAGTAAGACTGGTCAGCTCCCCGCCCCACCCGTCCACGCAACTGATGCAACTGGGAAAGGCCAAATCGCTGCGCGCTTTCAATCACCATCACACTGGCATTGGGCACATTCACCCCTACCTCTATGACGGTAGTCGATACCATGATTTGTACTTCATTGGCTACAAACTGACGCATCACCTCATCCTTTTCGGCAGGCTTCATCCGGCCATGCATCTTGCAGATATTGAATTCGGGGAAAGCCTCTTTGATATGCTGATAACCCTCTTCTAGATTTTTAAGATCCAGTTTTTCACTCTCTTCAATCAACGGATAGACGATATAAGCCTGTCGCCCTGCACGGATCTGCTCCCGGATAAACTGATAAAGCGCACCCCGTTTTTGATCATACCGGTGAAGCGTCTGCACCGGCTTCCTGCCCGGCGGTAATTCGTCGATCACCGACAGATCCAGATCACCGTAGACCGTCATCGCCAGTGTACGGGGAATAGGAGTGGCGGTCATCACCAGCACATGCGGCGGCTGGTTATTTTTTGTCCATAACTTGGCTCGTTGCGCTACCCCGAAACGATGCTGCTCATCAATTACCACAAAACCGAGGTTACGGAACTGCACAGTATCTTCAATCAGGGCATGGGTGCCAATCAGTATATCGATCTCACCCGACTGCAGGCCGGTATGGATCCTCTCCCGCTCCTTCTTCTTTGTGGAGCCTGTCAGCAACTCAACTTTCAAATCCATTCCCGACAACATTTGAGTGAATGTCTCAAGATGTTGCGATGCCAGGATTTCAGTGGGTGCCATCAGGCAGGACTGGTAGCCATTGTCGAGTGCTATCAGCATACACATGATCGCCACCAGTGTCTTACCGCTTCCTACGTCTCCCTGCAACAGGCGGTTCATTTGCTTTCCCAATGCGGTATCTTTCCTGATCTCTTTGATCACCCGCTTCTGTGCGTTGGTCAGAGGAAATGGAAGTTTCTGCTTGTAAAATGAATTGAGATGGTCTCCCACCTTTTTGAAGATAAATCCGTTCAGCTTCCCTTTTCTTTCCGCCGAATAGCGGACAATATTGAGCTGGATATAAAAAAGCTCTTCAAATTTCAGGCGAAACTCCGCATCTCTCAGCAAAGGGGCAGATTTAGGGAAGTGGATATTTTCAATTGCGTCATGGAACGGCATTAGTTTTGCCTCTTTCATCACATCGGAAGAGAGCGTTTCCGGAAGTGGCTCCTTGACCAGCCCGAAAGCATTCTCGATGATCTTCTGCATCGCTTTGGAGTTGAGATAATGGTTTTTCATCTTCTCCGTGGTACTGTACATCGCCATCAATCCCTCCGGTCGATCCGCCTCATTCATAAAAGGATCAAGTTCGGGATGGGCGATATTCCACCTGTTATTGAACAAAGCAGGCTTACCAAACAGCACATATTCCTGGCCTACTTTGTATTTTCCCTCAATAAACCGTATTCCCTGAAACCAGACCAGATCAACAAATCCGGTCCCGTCGGTAAAATGTGCTACCAGGCGCCTCTGCCTTCCCTCTCCAAAAGATTCGAAAGCTGTGATCTTTCCTTTCAGTTGGATATAGGCCATCGAATTATCGATCTCATGGATATAATAAATCCTGCTCCTGTCGATATAGCGATAGGGATACCATCTCAACAAGTCACCCACCGTAAAGAGATTAATCTCCTTCTTGAGAATATCGGCTCTTTTAGGTCCAACACCGGGAACAAATTGTATTTCAGTCTGTAAGATGCTCACTTTTTAAATTTATGACTACCAGCCAAACAACGGGAACTCCCGCATGGTAGCATTCACTTTTTCACGGACAGCAGCGATAGTTGCGTTATTGTCCGGATTAGACAACACGGTATCGATCATCTCCACGATCTCTCCCATCAGCTCTTCTTTTGCACCACGGGTGGTAATGGCAGGTGTACCGAAACGCAATCCCGATGTCTGGAAAGGAGAACGACTGTCGAAAGGCACCATATTTTTATTGACGGTGATATCGGCTTCCACCAGCGCTTTCTCTCCTGCCTTACCTGTCAGTCCGGGAAATTTGGTACGCAGGTCCACCAGAATAAGATGGTTGTCCGTTCCCCCGGAGACCACCTTATACCCTTTGTCGATAAACGCCTGTGCCATCCGGGTGGCATTCTTTTTCACCTGCTCCTGATAGCTCTTATATTCGGGTTGCAGTGCTTCATAGAATGAAACCGCTTTTGCCGCGATCACATGTTCCAACGGGCCTCCCTGCATACCGGGAAATACGGCAGAATCAAGCATGGCCGACATCATCTTCACCTCTCCTTTAGGGGTAGTAATACCCCACGGGTTTTCGAAATCTTTCCCCATCAGGATCACACCTCCCCGGGGGCCACGCAGGGTTTTATGCGTAGTGGAGGTAACGATATGGGCATATTCCACCGGATTATCGAGTAATCCGGCAGCGATCAATCCGGCAGGATGTGCCATATCCACCATAAAAATGGCACCGATCTCATCAGCCACCTTGCGGATACGGGCATAATCCCACTCGCGCGAATAGGCAGATGCACCGGCAATAATCAGCTTGGGCTTTTCCCTGCGTGCCGCCTCTTCCAATTGATCGTAATCGATCTGTTGGTTGTCTTCACGCACATTATATTCCACCGGTTGAAACATCAATCCGGAAAAATTGACCGGTGACCCATGTGTCAAGTGACCACCATGTGACAGATTCAATCCGAGAAACTTATCACCTGCCTTCAAACAGGCAAGGAATACTGCCGCATTTGCCTGAGCTCCCGAGTGGGGTTGTACATTTGCCCATTCAGCTCCAAACAGTTCTTTCAACCGGTCAATAGCCAGTTGCTCACTCAAATCCACCACTTCGCATCCACCATAATAACGTCTTCCGGGATATCCCTCCGCGTATTTGTTCGTCAATACCGATCCCATAGCCTGCATCACCTGGTCACTCACAAAATTTTCAGAGGCGATCAGTTCAATACCTTTCAGCTGCCGCTCACGCTCTCTGCCTATGATCTCCGCGATCTGTCTATCTTGATTCATCAAAATAATTTTTAAAGATATAATTAAGATGCAAAACTATACAAAAAAGTCGAGATTCCTTATCCATTAAGATTAAAAATCGGGAAAGAATTAAGAGAAGAAAAGCACCGCAGTTGACACTAAAAAAGTAAAATAATTATATGAAAAGAGCATGAGAATTGCTCTCACACAAGAGCATGACTAAAAGCGAGTTCCATAGGTCACCATTGAATATAAATAATTTTAGTCGTATGAAACGTAGTAAAATTGAATTAACTCACTATATTTGTAATTCAGTGATGCTGACGAATTCTATTTATCACCTTTAAAACATCAATAAAATGAAACGGGCAATATTTATCATTATTTTACTTACAACCCTCACTATCACGTCAGTGGAAGCACAGGAGAGCAATTATATTCATATTTCACTTGATGCCGGTTTGGTAGTCAATTCAAGCCAAGACAAGAAGTTCGGCATGGGCGGTACTATCGGTTGGCTTACCCAGGACAATCTACTCTCCCTCAATCCTAACAACTACCTTTCTTTAAGCCTGAGAGCCTTCAACAATCCCTATGGAGAAGGTAAACTTCTTTCCAGTATCAACAATGATGCCGACGATGGATTCACCTACCTTATGCCGTTACTTGGCTATCGTTTTACCCAGGAGGGTGTTGCCGACGGTTTTTTTGTAGAGCCACGAATGGGGTTTGTTTTCGGTTCCGGATACACAGGCTTCGCTTTCTCACCCATAGTCGGCTATACTGTACAGCGATTTGGCTTCTCTCTATATTGTGATATGGGTCTTGGCAGCAAAGAGAGCGCTATTCTCAAGAAGAATTTCTTCACGCCAGGTGCCAGTATCGCATATTATTTTAGTCTAAATTAGTTTTTAGATTGATCATGGATAAAAACAGTAAAATATATATCGCCGGCCATCGTGGATTGGTGGGATCGGCTATCTGGAGAAATCTGCAATCAAAAGGATACATCAATCTGATTGGCCGATCACATCGAGAATTAGACTTGCTGGATGCCGTAGCCGTGAGCTCTTTTTTTGACAATGAAGAACCTGAGTATGTAATTCTTGCAGCGGCACATGTAGGAGGTATTATCGCCAATAATACT
>JBAYRG010000283.1:0-4289 GCA_041676805.1 Proteiniphilum sp. | reverse complement strand
GTAATCTCCTGTCAGCGTGAATTCAACCATAACGAAGATTTCACGGCAGACAACCCGATAGAGGTCTATGGAGACAACACGTTGCTCTACTCTAAAATCTTTCGTCTCTCGAACGGGAGCAGCTATCTCTGGTTTGATATACGCAATGAGATAGCCAATTTTTCATCGCCATTTTTAGGGATACCTTTTAATGAGAGCGGAATAGAACGAAACAGACGAGTCGATTTAAGAGGACGGTTATACCGCTACGATCGCGAATCGGACGAACTCACCATCCTGGCATATCCGCTCGATATAGCCGGAAAAGAGGGAATACCGGTGGATATCGTATTCACCTTTAAAAGGAAGCAGGAAGAGGGATGCGAGTTGATTGCCGATCCGGCACAGCGCGACCAATGTGAGCGCACTTTTGTCCTTTCCCTTAAAAGCCTGCTGTTCAAAGACCCTGAACTGACGCTCAGTGTGGGAGTACAAGCCGAATATAACGGAAGGAGCCTGCTATTGTCCGGACTAACGCAAGAAATATATCTTACCAATTGATGAATTGCAAAGTATGAAGAAGAAAATAATATTATTCATTGTTGTTTGGGGATGTATGCAAATCCCATCGGTTGTGGGACAGCAAGTTGAGATAAAACAAGATACTACGACTCTTGAGCTCGATACTTTTCGAAACAGGACACTGGAAGAGGTTACCGTCACTGCCCGGCGTCGGGTAAAACAGGAAATTGGTAAAACTCAAATAGGGCAAGTGCAGCTGGCTAAGGAGATGACCTCCGACATAAGAGATTTGATCCGCTATATTCCCGGTGTAAGTATCTCCTACTCAGGCACCCGTGGGGGAACACGCGGCTTTGCTATCCGTGGAGTGGAAGCCAACCGTGTGGCAATCAGCGTGGATGGTGTTCAGCAACCTGAAGTGCATGAGAATATGGTTTTCAGTGCTTACGGGCTTTCCAACGCCTCGCGTGTTGAATTTGATTCCTACTTCGTGTCTGCCGTTGATATTCAAAAAGGGTCGGCTTCTTTTACCGTGGGTTCCGGCGCTTTGGGCGGCGCGGTGGATTATACGACCAAACGTCCGTCAGACCTTATTCAGCCGGATAAGGAGTATGGCGTTACCGTGCAGGGAAATTACAACGGCAAGGACAAGATGCGGATGTATCTTGTAGGTGCAGGTTTCAGGAAAAACAAGTGGGACGGTTTGTTAATGTTTGCCGATCGGTATGGCGATGAGATACAGAATTTCGGCTACGGGAAGTTATCCCGCAACGTCACAACCACCCGTGTGGATCCCATGTCATACAATCAGCAGACGTTACTGGGCAAAGTGGGTTTCATCCCAAGTTTTGAACATCGTCTCGATTTTCATTACTACATGCTCAACAAACAGGTAGATTCCGAGATATGGTCGCAAGAACCTTTGGATATATTCACCTCGGCCGATAAACCGTATTATTACGGACATGACCAAACGTTAAGCAATTCATTCACGTTGAGTTACACCTATTCGCCTGAGTTTTCCATACTGAGAAAGGCCAACATAAGCGCCAACATACAAGATATCTATCTCGATGCTGCTACCTGGTCGGAGTACTATCGTCCCAATTTTTACGGCGGTGGTAGCTACGAACTTATCTATGAGGGGAGAAGAGACAAATATCGCGGACAAGAAATCAAGGATAAGATGGTAAAGGCCAATATCGACTTGAAAGAGATTGAATTCTCTGCTTTCGGCAGTCATAATTTTTCACTCGTTACTTCCGTCGCAAACAGATACAACGACAGTCGTAATGTAGATGTGGAAAGACCGGTGGCATCCAATAACGTAGACGGTTACACCGTTCGCATGGGCAAGCGGTATGAGTTTGGCGAACCGATGGGTACCTTTATCAATGCTTATTCATTCCAGAGGCCTATCAACCGGTTGAACTATCATATCAGCCTGGTAGACAACATCCGTATGTCGTCCCGCTTGAACTTCTACCTCGGTGTGCGGTATGACCTCTTTCATACTCACGACCGGAACTGGGATTATCACAATGATGTCTATTACATAGACTACCTGATGCAGCATATCGGGAATATAGAAATGAACCAGGACCGGATTGACGATATAGATAAGGGTATCTCATGGTTGGGAACAGCCAGCTACCGGTTCTCCGACTATCTGAACGTGTCTTACAAGTTCTCGACCGGCTTCCGCGTACCTACCACCGAAGAGCGTTATTTCCAGTATTTCAATTCATGGCCTTCGTTCCTGATCTTGTCGAATCGGGATCTGAAACCGGAGACCTCGTTGAATCACGAGATCGAGATTGCCGGCAACGGCAATTTGGGCACCTATGTAATCAATGCCTACCGTACGAATTACAAAGATTTTATCGATATAGAACAAGGAACGCTGCAGGTTGTCAATGAACTGGATAACAGTACAAAAAACCTTTCATACGCCAAGAATGTCAACCGCCGATCTGCCGATCTCTGGGGATTGGATGTAAAACTGCACATGTGGCTGGAAGAGATATATGCTCCATTGCGTGGCCTTAGCGTAAATGCAGCTGCCGGTTATGCTAAAGGCAACACCTCGTATGGCACCAGTATGCTGGGCGTACAGCCGTTGACCGGTTTTGCCGGGTTGGAATACCTTTCCAAGAATGAAAAATGGAACATCAATCTCGTGGCCAATTTTTTTCAGGCCAAGAAGCGCGAGGAAACCCGCTTTATCGAGAGTACCGCGCAGAGGGAAATTTATCGCATCTTCCCGGGGCTCTTCCTGAGTGATGCCTATACCTTCGATTTCTATGGGTTTTACCAGTTCACTCCAAGCCTCACGTTGCGTACTGGTATCTACAATATTTTCAATACAAAGTATTGGCGATGGGACGATTTGAGGCAGCTGACCAATCCTGCGCTGTTGCCCCACATAGAGTATTTCTTCAGGGAGGGAACCAAGACCATTTCCCGGTTCTCTCAACCGAAGCGATACGTGAGCGTCAGCCTGGAGTTCACGATATAATAACCTGAGTTTTGGATAAGGAAACTATTTTTTTCCTGAAAAAGCAAGCATAGTTTCAGATTTTTTTGTTATCTTTGTATTTGATAATCAGCAAAATAACGCAAAATAAAGACTATGCTTACTAAGGACAAAATTACGGAAATTTATTGTATTGCGGACGATTTCTGCAAAGAATTTGACGCGGAGATCAAAAAACATCAAATTTTGCCATGTGGCGACAGGAAGAGCCGGAACCGCCCCCACCGAATGTCGGACAGCGAGATGTTAACCATATTGATATGTTTCCATTTTGGCAGTTTCCGCAACTTCAAGCACTATTACCTCTTTTATATTGGTGAACATCTCAAGAGTGAATTTCCTAACCAGCTATCATACAGTAGGTTCATACAGGTAGAGCATCAATTGTTCGCCCCTTTCGTTTTATTTCTCAAGCTTGTCTGTTTTGGGGAATGCACCGGCATCACATTTGTGGATTCCACTCCCATAGCCGTTTGCAAAAACAAGCGAATAAAACGCAACAGGGTATTCAGGGACATGGCGGAGGTTGGCAAATCGACCGTCGGCTGGTTTTATGGGTTCAAGCTGCATTTGGTTTGTAACGACAAGGGTGAGCTGATCAACTTCTGTCTCACCAAAGGCAATGTGGATGACCGTAACCAGGAAGTATTCAATGTGTTGGCCAAAGAACTGTTCGGTAAATTATATGCGGACAAGGGGTATATTTCGACTTCTTTATTTGAATTGCTTTTCAACGATGGCATCCATCTGGTGACAGGGATTAGAAGCAATATGAAGAATCGCCTGATGCCGCTCAGGGATAGGATTTTGTTAAGAAAACGGTCTGTAATAGAGACTATTAATGACGAACTGAAAAACATTTGTCATGTGGAACATTCCAGGCACAGGGGGAAAGCCAATTTCCTTATTAACCTGCTTGCAGGGCTCACGGCATATAGTTTCTTCGACAAAAAACCGGCTATCAAGGTGGAATGGGAATCGCCCTCCCTCCAATTGTCTCTATTCGCCTGATTATATTATTCTTATTAAAGAAAAACACATAATCGGCAAAATAATTCATTTTGTCCAATGTCTTTTTATCCTTTTTTTTCGAATGGATTTACTCCTTTATTATCCAAAACTCAGGTGTATAAAAAAATCAAAGTGAGCGGTATAAAAAACAGCCCAATTACCCTGCAAGAAGGTAGTGGGGCTGTTCTTTTTAGTGTGACGATTACTGCTGACAAAGACAGGAAACCAGATTTCTGTCGCC
>JBAYRG010000282.1:0-4289 GCA_041676805.1 Proteiniphilum sp. | reverse complement strand
TGTTTGGTGTATGGGATATTTTTCATGCAGATGGAGGAAAACGCGTATTCAGGCCGTTGTGGAAACGCTGTTTCCGCTATGTCCAGTTCAATGTGGAAACTAAAAACGAACCATTGGAAATCGGTTCATATATCCTTGAGTATTCAGGGTATCCCTATTCTGAAATGGCAACTTTTGAGAGTGACAACGAAAGGTTGAACGAAATTTTTAAGATGAGTCAACGTACGCTGCGCATGTGTTCAGGAGAAACTTATTATGATACTCCGTTCTACGAACAGTTGAGCTATGGAGGAGACAACCGCCCTATTGCGGCCATTTCAACTTATAATTCTACTGATGACCGGCTTTTACGCGAAGTTTTAAGGCTTTACCCACAGTCGGAAAACAAAGAAACCGGTTTATTCAAGCCGGCTTATCCTTCCCGGTTCGATTTTGATATGGGAACCTGGTCTATGGGATGGGCGCAAACGCTGCTCGATTATTACCTGATGCGGGGTGATTCGGCTTTTGTCCTGCAGTTTACCAATAACATAGAAGGGGTATTGCGGTTTTATGAACGTCACCTCGATGAACGTACCGGATTGATCGGTGTAGTAAAAAATCAAAACTTCGTCGACTGGAGTATTGGAAAAGGAAGTTTGGTACGCCGTAATGAAAATGGCGAAGCAAGACAGTCTGGTTTGCTCACCCTTTATTATGCCCATACGCTCGACTGTGTCTCCAGACTTTATCAGGAAACAGGATTGACAAGCCGTTCGGCACATTGGAAAGAGCTTTCCGGAAAAATAAAGGCAGCAGTGCACACCAATTGCTGGGATGAACAGAAGCAACTCTTCCGCGATTATGCCGACAAGGAGATTTTTTCGCAACATACCAATATCATGGCTATTTTATGCGATTTGGTACCACCATCAGATCAGGCAGAATTGCTGTACCGTATTTTACATTTTGAAGGTTTCGAAGAGATGGCCAGTTCTTATTTCTCCTTTTTTCTGTTTAAAGCTATGGAAAAAACCGGGAATGAGCATCTTTATCTCGACAACCTGAGTTTCTGGTATAATTTTATCGACTGCGGTCATACAACCTGTGGCGAAACCGGATTTGCTTCACACGACCGCTCCGATTGCCATGCCTGGAGCGCCCATCCGGCCTACTTCCTACTGAGTTCAGTGTGCGGGATAAAACCGGCCGATATTGGTTTTAAAACAGTAAAGATCGAACCGCATCTGGGAGATCTCAAAAAAATAAAAGCCGATATGCCTCATCCAACCGGTCGTATCAAAGTGGAGTATCAACTCACAAAAAAAGGATTGCAAACCCTTATTGTTTTACCTCAGGGTATGTCGGGTTCATTCCGATTTAAAGGAACAGAAAAAAAATTGACTGAAGGCGAGAACAGATTTATTTTGTGACAAGAAATATTTAAAATTGTTATCTTTGTTTATGAGAAATATTATAAAAATTACACCGCTTATTTTGCTTACACCCTTGTCCTGCCAGCAAAGACAACCGCAGGAACAGGAACTACCAAATATACTCTGGTTAACCTCGGAAGACAACAGCCCCTTTCTGGGCTGTTACGGCGACACCCTTGCCACAACACCCCACTTAGACAAACTGGCTTCGCAAGGCTTCATGTATACCCATGCCTATGCAAACGCGCCGGTCAGCGCACCTTCAAGGAATACGATCATCACAGGGGTATATGCCAACTCGACCGGGAATGAGAATATGCGCAGTACCTATGCAAAAAGCGATGAGGTAAGGTTTTATCCTCAATTTTTAAGAGAACTGGGGTATTATTGTACTAACAATAAAAAGGAAGATTATAATATCCTCGGGGAACAGCTTTCCGGTATATGGGATGAGTCCTCCGAGCAGGCCCATTACAGGAACCGGAAACCGGGGCAACCCTTTTTTGCCATATTCAACACCACCCTCTCCCACGAACATGTGATACACGAGTCAATACCTGACAGTGAACTGAGGCACGATCCAAGGAAGATGTCCCTGCCTCCCTACCACCCCCGTACTCCCGAAATGGAACATGACTGGGCACAATATTATGATTATATCGAGAGGATGGATGCCTGGGTCGGTGAACAGCTCAAGGAGCTAGAAGATAATGGACTGCTGGAAAATACAATCGTATTCTATTATGCAGACCATGGCGGTATCCTGGGCAGGAGCAAGCGCTACATTTATGAGTCGGGGACACGGGTCCCACTTATCGTCCGCATTCCCGATAAATACAAGCATTTGTTTCCCAATATGGAAAAGGGAACAAGAGTCGACAGGTTAATCAGCCTTGTAGACCTGGCTCCGAACCTGTTAAGCATTACAGGCATACCCAAACCGGCATATATGCAGGGAAATGCTTTTCTTGGACCCGACACGACAGAAGACCCGGAGTACGTGTATATGTTCAGGGGAAGGATGGATGAAAGGTACGACCTCTCCAGAGCTGTACGCGACAAGAAATACAGGTACATTAGAAACTATATGCCACACAGGATCTACGGCCAACATATAGCGTATCTTTGGAGGGCACCTTCCCTTGCATCGTGGGAACAGGCGTACCTGAACGGGGAATGCAATGAGGTGCAAGGCAGGTTCTGGCAATCCAAACCGGCGGAAGAGTTGTACGATACCGAAAATGATCCCTGGGAAGTGGTAAACCTGGCAGGCAAACCGGAATACGGGGAAGTACTTGAACGTATGCGCAGGGCAAACAGGGAGTGGCTACTGGAAATCAGGGATGCAGGGTTTATCCCCGAAGCAGACCGGTCGACAAGGACAAAGAACCGCGCTATATATGACTATATGAGGGAAGAAAATATTCCTCTTGAAGAGATAGTCAATGCTGCGGAAATGGCAAGTGAGGGCAACCCGGAAAATCTGCCGCTGCTGGTCAAATTCCTGGAGAGTGACGACAGCGCTATCCGTTACTGGGGAGCCACGGGACTCCTGATCCTGGGTGAAAAGGCACGGCCGGCCGTTCCGGCTTTGGAAAAGGCATCCGCAGATGATTTCCCGAATGTGGCAACCGTCGCAGCGGAAGCCTTGTATTCCTTGGGGAGAAAGGAGTTGGCTGAACAGATACTCCTGGACAAACTGAAAAATGACGATCATACCTGTACATTTGCCTTGAACTCGGTTGATGTATTGGGTATTGACAGCAAGGCTGTAAAGGACAAGGTCTCCGAGATCGCTGAAAAGTATAAACTACAGTACAACCTGAGCGCAGCCAAATGGTTACTGGAAAAGTGGGGAATATAGATTAAAACAGAGGATTAAGAATAACTAAATAATAACGAACAATGAATAAGCTTTTATTAAAAATCTCAATTGTAATCTGCTTGTTGGGAGTATTTCCTTATTTTGCATGGAGCCAGCAATCGGTCTCAGTTACGAATTTCAAAAACAACCCTCTACCAAAAAATCCCACTTCTCTAAAAATACTGGGTATTGGTAATAGTTTTACGGATGACGGAATGCAATACCTGCCCGATCTGTTGAAACACGCAGGCATAGATAATGTTATGCTGGGGAGACTGGTACGTGGGGGGTGCTCCCTTGAACAACACCATAAGATTTATATGTCCGGTGAAACCGGCTATCCACGCTATGAGAAGTCATACCCCGGAAAGAATGCCTGGGAAAAGGTAAAAGAGCCATGTGGATTTGCAGAAGCTGTTGCTGATGAAGCCTGGGATATTATCGTGATTCAACAGGTATCAGAGCTTGCAGGAGTGTACGAATCTTTCCAGCCCTATCTGAATGAGTTGATAGATGCAATAATAATTAACTGTCCCAATGCAGGTGTCAGTCTGGCATGGCAAATGACATGGGCTTATGGCAGAGATTTCGACCATAAGAAAGTGGATTATTACCGCCGTGATCAGGATATCATGTTCAATGCCATTATAAAGACGGTGGAAACCCTTGTTGCCGAAACCGGTATCGATATCATTATACCATCTGCCACAGCAGTCCAGAATATCCGGAATACCGCTTTGAACAATCCTCCGCTTGATCTGACCCGCGACGGGTTCCATATAGATCTGGGTGCAGGGCGTTACCTGCTGGCCTGTACCTGGTTTCAAACATTGATTGCACCCTGTTTCAATACCTCCATTATCGGTAACTCGTTCAGGGTAAACAACGGAAATATTCCTGTTACGGACGATAACTTCGAAATACTTCAGAAAGCGGCCTCCTATGCCGTCAGTAGACGTTTTGAAATATCATCATTGGTTCAGACCAGTGACAAGTAGATTGTAATTTAT
>JBAYRG010000281.1:0-4296 GCA_041676805.1 Proteiniphilum sp. | reverse complement strand
GGTATCCGGAGAGGGTGAGACAGAGACGATTGCTTTTCCCGAGCCGGTCTATACGGCATCGCTCGGCGGTAATCCCGAATATGATGCAAATACTTTCCGCTACACATACACTTCGCTCAATCGTCCTACAACCTTGTATGAATATAATATCGAAACCAGGGAGACCGGGAAATTAAAAGAGCAGGAAGTGCCTTCCGGATTCAACCCTGACGACTATACGGTGGAGCGTCTTTGGGCGATCGCTCCCGATGGAGTGGAGGTGCCTATGGCTATCGTCTACAAAAAAGGATTGAAGAGAGACGGCACCAATCCGGCACTGCTCTATTCATATGGAAGTTATGGAATGAGTTCCGATGTTTATTTCAGTGCGAGCATGTACAGCCTTATCGACCGGGGTTTTGTATATGCTATCGCGCAGATCCGTGGAGGAAGTGACCTGGGTGAGCAGTGGTATGAAGATGGAAAATTGTTGAATAAGAAGAACACTTTTATCGATTTTATCGCCTGCAGTGAGAAGTTGATTCACGATGGCTATACCTCCCCCGATAAACTGGCCGCCATGGGTGGTAGCGCCGGAGGCCTGCTGATGGGGGCAGTGGCGAATATGCGCCCCGATCTCTACCGGACGATCGTTTCGCAAGTTCCCTTTATTGATGTGATCAACACTATGCTCGACGATACTTTGCCGCTCACTACGGGTGAATATGAGGAGTGGGGTAATCCCAATGAGGAGAAGTATTACAATTATATACTCTCTTATTCACCTTATGACAATATCACCGCGCAGGATTATCCCAATATACTGATTACAGGCGGGATCAATGACTCGCAGGTACTTTTTCATGAACCTGCCAAGTATACGGCCAAACTGCGTGAATTGAAAACAGACGACAATATCGTGTTGCTTCATATGAATATGGATTCCGGCCATGGTGGCGCTACGGGACGATATGATGGCATCAGGGACACTGCTTTTGAATTCGCATTTATCCTCAATCGGGTCGGGATTGAAAAATAGATTGAGATGCATGCAGCCATCAACATGTGAAAGGGATATGTTACCGGTTATTCCAGATAGGTATAACCGTACAATCCCGAGCGGTAGTTGGAGAGGAATTCTTTTCCTTCTTCCACCGAAATCTTTCCCTGCTTCACAGAACTCATTACCCAGGTCTCTACGGTGCGTACCAGTTTTTTAGGACTATACTGGGCATATTCCAATACATCCGCTACTGATTCCCCATCAATTACCTGGTCAATTTTGTATCCGCTATCCCCTGTGGAGACATGAACCACATTGGTGTCGCCGAACAAATTATGCAAGTCGCCCAGGATCTCCTGATAAGCCCCTACCAGAAAGACACCAATGTAATAGGATTCATCCTTCTTGAGAGAATGAACGGGCAGATAAGCCGAGCGGAATCCCTCCTGTGAGGCAAAATTGGATATCTTCCCGTCCGAATCGCAGGTGATATCCTGCAAGGTGGCTGTCCGGTCGGGTTTCTCGTCTAACCGGTGGATCGGGATGATGGGAAATACCTGGTCGATGGCCCATGAGTCGGGAAGCGATTGGAAGAGGGAGAAGTTACAGAAATATTTATCGGGCAACAGGGTCGACAGTTGCCTCAGCTCTTCCGGTGCATGCTTGGAGCGGTTACTGGTGACATTGATCTCCCGGATAATCGAGAAATAGAGCTGTTCCATCTGCGCACGTGTTTTCAGGTCGAGCATCCCGAGACTGAAAAGGTCGAGTGACTCCTCCCTGATCTGCTGCGCATCGTGCCATGCCTCCAACATCCGTGGTTGGGTGAGTGTATCCCATATATTATAGAGTTCTTTCACCAATTCATGGGCATCTTCTTCTAACTCCTGGTCTTCGGGCCATGCCGGCAAGGTGGCTGTTTCCAATACTTCGAAGATCAATACGGAATGATGCGCTGTTAATGCGCGTCCCGATTCGGTGATGATGTCGGGGTGAGGTAGTTCGTTTTTGTTGGCCGCATCCACAAAAGCAAATACCGAGTCATTCACATATTCCTGGATGGAGTAGTTGATGCTGTTTTCAGTGAAAGAGGAACGAGTGCCGTCATAATCGACTCCCAATCCACCTCCTATATCCACATATTGGATCTTGAATCCCAACGAGTGCAATTGCACATAGAACTGGGCTGCTTCACGCAGTGCTGTCTTGATGCGGCGTATCTTGGTGATCTGACTTCCTATATGAAAATGGATCAACTGAAAACAGTCCTCCAGCTTACTTGTCTTGAGCACCTCCATGGCTTCGAACAGTTCACTCGAATTGAGTCCGAACTTACTGCCGTCGCCACCCGACTCCTCCCATTTTCCACTGCCGGAACTGGCCAATTTCACCCGGATACCGATATTGGGTTTTACCTTCAACCGTTTGGCAATCTTGATAGTCAGGTGGAGTTCATTCAGCTTCTCTACCACAATGAATACTTTCTTTCCCATCTTTTGCGCCAACAACGCCAGTTCTATATAGCTTTCATCCTTATAACCATTGCAGATGATCAGTGAATCATTGTCGGTATTGATTGCCAGTACGGCGTGTAATTCCGGTTTGGAACCGGCCTCGAGCCCGATATTAAATTTTTTTCCACTCGAAACGATCTCTTCCACTACTTGCCTCATCTGGTTTACCTTGATAGGGTAGATGATATAATTCTGGGCGTTGTATTCATACTCTTTGGATGCGATGGCGAAGCTCTGGGATATCTTCTCAATACGATTGTCGAGAATCTCCGGGAACCGTATTAATACGGGAGCTGAAACATCGCGCAGATACAACTCACGCATCAGATCACTCAAATCCACGCTGTTGCTCGCCTGTTTACGAGGGGTTATCTGCACATGCCCTTTTTCGTTGATGGAGAAATAACCGTTTCCCCAACCATTGATGTTATATAACTCCTCGGAGTCCTCAATACGCCATTTTCTCATTCCGAAAGACAATATTTAATGGTGATACATAAATCAAGCCGATCAGTATAAAACTTGATCAATCAGCAGGCAAAAATACGCATTAATTTTATTATTTGAGGATATGGCCGCTAAAATGATGAATGATAACGTTATTTTCCCACTTTCCCATCCTCCTCCTCCTTTCCTGCCATCTATCACTTTTTTAGATATATCAGATTCTGAAATTTTTTGATTGACGCATTTTCCAATGCCCATAAGGTTTTATTTATCCTCCCCGGAAACTTGTTGCTTAAAGAATTTTGTCTGTTGAATGATTTTTTTAGTTATAGTTTTCCTGTAATTATGATTTTCCGTTCTTTTATTATTTATTTGTTTGAAATTCAAAGGAGTTGTTCTAAATGGAAAACTTTTTCTATTTATTTAAAAATTAAAATACTTATCCTCAGTGATATGTAATTTATTTTGGAAAACTTTCTGTTTTTGTTGATAAAAAAATGGGGAAATATTTGGAATCCTTGTAAACTTTCCATAAACTTGCAAAGCCAAAAAACCTTACTTTGGAAAATGGAGTAATCTGTTTTGGAAAAGAGGGAGCATTTTTGAAACTTTTATTTATTATATAATTTTTTCCTGATGAAGAAGAAGACATACACTTTCGACGAAGCCTATAAAGCCTCGTTAGGGTATTTTCAGGGCGATGAACTGGCTGCCAAGGTGTGGGTGAGCAAGTACGCCCTTAAAGACAGTCAGGGTGATATCTATGAGAAAACACCCGAAGATATGCATTGGCGACTGGCCAAAGAGGTGGCACGGATCGAAAAGAAATATGACAACCCGTTGAGCGAAAAGGAGCTGTTCGACCTGTTCGACCGTTTCCGCTATATCATTCCCCAGGGTAGTCCCATGACCGGTATCGGTAACGATTACCAGGTAGCCTCATTATCGAATTGCTTTGTGATT
This sequence comes from Proteiniphilum sp., assembly GCA_041676805.1. Taxonomy (GTDB): domain Bacteria; phylum Bacteroidota; class Bacteroidia; order Bacteroidales; family Dysgonomonadaceae; genus Proteiniphilum. The sequence goes on along the minus strand of JBAYRG010000281.1, from coordinate 390 downwards.
GGAATGGATGGCGATGCCGACTCTTACGGCGCGATTATCCGTGTCGATGAGGAGCAGGTGCAGTTGATGAAACGCCGTGGCGGGGTGGGGCACGACCTCTCCCATATCCGCCCGAAGGGGTCGCCGGTAAAGAATTCGGCGCTCACCTCCACGGGGTTGGTTCCCTTTATGGAGCGCTATTCCAATTCCACGCGCGAAGTGGCGCAGGATGGCCGTCGTGGCGCCCTGATGTTGAGCGTCTCTATCAAGCATCCCGACTCGGAAGACTTTATCAATGCCAAGCTGGAACAGGGTAAAGTGACCGGCGCCAATATCTCTGTAAAAATTGACGATGGCTTCATGGAAGCTGCATCACAAGGAAGACCTTATGTGCAGAAATTCCCTATCGAT
>JBAYRG010000280.1:0-4349 GCA_041676805.1 Proteiniphilum sp. | reverse complement strand
GCACGCGTTCTCGTCGGGAAACTCTTGAATAAATTGAAGCAGGTTCATAATCTATTGATATTTAGACTATAAATATACAACTTTTCTATCATATGAGAAAATATATATCGTTAATTATCAGCCGATTTTTCAGCAATTATCCTAATAAATGTTTAGGACTGGTTGCGGATAATCATATAAAATTTACACCAATATGTGCAATCTTTATTTGTGATTGTTGCGATCTTTCATTTTTCCACATTGCTTATAATCGTAACCGTGGTGTAAATCCGCTCATCTTGGTTACCGGCAATTTGCTCCCTTTTGAAGTCACTTCTGCAATAAATCTATCGCATTCTTTTTCAGTCATTACATTGGAGACCATCGCTTGATATAAAAAGTCCATCGTCGTAAAATAGGTGATTTTATTTTCTTCGCAATAGTCCACTATATCTTTCAGATTGCTGCTGGCCAAGACATCATTCCTGTATTTACAATATACCATGGAGGCACTTTCACCCAATCCGAATTTTTTCTGGAGAATTATAAATTCCTGCCGTTCCTCTTTTAATGGTTCCCATTTCTCAATGGTTATCGTTTTTAAGAGATTTACGGTATTCTGGATAATCACCCGGTGTGCCGCGGCTAACTCATGATCATATACCATGTTCAATATCACAAAAGAATACATTGGCAATATTTTGGGAAGTAAATTCAGGCAACCACCTTTAATAAAATGAATGATCACATCCGAATCCAAAATTACTTTTATTGATTTTCCGTTGCCCATGCCCTGTTACTGATTAGTCGTGGTTTTGAGTGGGATCAACTCCAATTTTTGATAAAAGCTCAACATAATGGCCTTCTGAAATTTTCCCCCGTTCAAACAAGGCCCTAGCTTTTACCCCATAATCCCCGACGACTATACCATTATTCCCGGGCAAATACAAGGCAGTATCGTAACCATACTCTTTGGCGGAACGAACTACCGGTATTTCTGCCAAGCGATTAAAAACATCATTGGATATTAGTTTCAGGAAACTTAACCGAACAAGCAATGCACCTCTCGATACCCCAAAATAATGCTCCAATTTCAACAAGGTAGCCAAAGATACCTCTTTCACCATGAGTTCCGGTTCAGGTATCATTTTTTTGATTCCCATTTGAGGCATCAATAAAACAGAGGCAAAGAAATCGGCCTCTTTTTCCTGTTTCGATGAGTTTTTACTTCCCGGGTTGCAGTAATGAACCTCAAAAGCTTCCTGCACAAAAAGATGGTAAAGCTCATGTGCGATAGTAAAGTGTTGCCTGCCTACGGGATGATTCGCGTTAATTAAGATAAACCTGCTGTTGTTCCTTTTTAAACACATCCCCGAGAAATCATCATCCAGAGGTCTGAATAGGGTGAGGATATCTAATTTCAACAGCAGAGGCTTGACCTGAATGGGTTCGTCGGAAGATAATCCCCATTCAGATCTCAGTGCACTGGCTCTTATTTCAATAATATCCTTCGTCATCCCTGTGCTATATATCCCATTTTCAGATATGATTTGACGACTTCCTTAAAAGAGGATATTTCCTTTAAATCCTCATCAGACAAGTCTTCCATCCTGAATGAACAGAGTAAGGCGTCCTTCACTTTTTCCGGATCCATTTCATAAAAGTCGGCAATATCCACACCATACAAATCAGATAAGCTAATAAGCACAGGCAGGGGAGTTTCACGGCTGCCTATCTCATAGTTGGCTAACGCACCTCTCTCTATGGAGAGAAAAGAGGCGACCCTTTCTTGCGTAAATCCGGAAGCTTCCCTGAATGCTTTCAGATTGTTTGTTGTTTTCATTTTCACCTCCCAGTTTTAATGTTGCAAATTTATAACAAATAAACTAAACAATTTGTTTTTGCAACAACTCTTCTTTTCATAGAAATTATTTTATATATATTCAGTTGGCCATTTGGTCTGTTATCTCATGACTAAAAAAGAGTTCCCCAAAAGTTGAAAACACCTCCGAATATTTCCCGAGTTTTTGAAAGTTTTTCAAAAACCATCATTTTGATCCCGCACCCAAGAGCGTGGAAAAATCTTCGGCATCCGGGGAAATTTGCAGAGTCCAATGAAAAAATAGCCTTTTTAGCAATAACTATCCATATATTTTAAGACTTCAGATATGGGCAAACGATCAATATCCTGTTGACTAAATCTTTCCTTTGCTTTCTGTTCATATAAATCAGAACAAAAAAAATTATAATCATCCCAGATAACAGTTACACTTGGCATTGTAATATTACATTCTACAAACCAACTGCGCACCGCATACACCAGATTCTCAACTTTTCCTTTATGACATTTGCAATCTGCAAAAGATAAGTCGGACAATGCTTTTTGGGTGCTATATTGCTCTTCTTCTAATAGTAAGAATTTTTTCTGTTTATACCGGTCTTCTTCATGATAAATCCTACAACCATAATCCAGTCCTAATTCAAAAGGCATATTCATTCTGGAATATTCATCTGCCTGTTTAGCTTTCAATCGGCTTAAATCATGGATACTATATTGAGATAATTCTATTAACTCTCTTATTTTATTCAATCGTACTTCCCCGGAGTCCCATCGTTCAAGGGCCAAACGAGGGGATAATCCGCCTTTTTTAATGGTAAACAACAAAGCTTTTAATAAAGGCGTATAACCCTCATCGAAGGGGCAGTTTATAAATACGTTCTTATCAAACACTTCCGTTAATTATCAGATTGCCTTTTCCCATCTCTCAATAGAACCGTCTTCACGGTGGATAACTACATCTGAACCCTTATTCCTGTATTTCAATGCATTTGTAACCGCTTCCGGCTGTGTAGCATAAATTTTGGAGGCCCGAGCGGCTCCTTCTGTGATTACCGCCCATCCTGCATTCCTACGTTTTATAACGTGCATGCGTTTCTTCTCTTTACTTACGGTATCCATATCTTTAACCATTTGCTTATTACTACTGTGAACTCTACAAATCTACATGAAAAACATCATAATTCCAAATGTTTAAAATAAATCCGAAAAGAATTTACAGATATTAGGATTCTTGGCATAAGGATTAAAGTTATCAGCAGATAACAGCCCACGGAATAGTGCCTTATCAGGATTAGTTGCCTCCACACGATTTTTTTTATAGATAACGATTGTTGTGGGATGCGCACTCGTATATTCCCTATGGATGCAGCGTTTGCCACAATTTCCCTGAATATGAGTTCTCGTAAATCTTTTCGCTAATTCCCTTCCAGGTAGAACTTATCCGGCAAATGAGAACGATTCCTTATAAAGTCCATCGCTTGCAGGTAAGTGGCTATCAGGTTTGTCCTCATTGTTAGCCGGTCATTTCAACACAAAATCATTCAAATTCTTGAACTCAAAGGTTTGACCTTCTACAAGACCAAGAGAATGGAGCTGAGTGCGGAAGAAGGGCTTATCCTTCTCATTGTAGCAGTGGACATACCAGTGCATGGACTGTGTGTCATCGTTTTCCGCTATGATACGTCGGAAATATGGCATATCGACATTGGAAAGAGAATGCCCCCATACATAAACATAACGAACATCATGAACGGAATGGAAATAATCTGCGTTATCATGGATTATCTTCATCACAGGTTTGCGGGTGTCATCAAAATAGCCCTCCACCGCCTCCATCAGCATCTCATTCTCGGGAAGTTTGGCCGTCTCACCTTGATAGATGCGATAGATATTGTCGTGGGGATAGTAAGTTTTTCCCCTTTTGTTTCTGCGCAGGCGCTTATAGCGCTTCGCCCACCACTCGTCAAATATCTTGTCCGTATCCTCACCATGTCCCACAACAATCTTCCCCCATGGGTCATGCTTCTTTCCGTGGATATGTATTACCTGATTAAAGTCTATGCCATAAAGATTCTCCATGGTCAGCGTGTAGTTGAACGTCAGGAAGCGGGCATTGTCATCTATCATTAGGCGATGTTCAACGACCTTAGGCATCTGGATACCGCTCACCCATCGATGGAAGTCATGCTTTAATTTGTGTACCAGCTCGCCTATTAATCCTTGCGCAGCGTCGCCAGCCAAGATAATATCCGCCACCGACATGTCATCGAAGTCCGCATTCTCATCTGGCAGGAATGGTTCCCCATAGCCTACAAGGAATTCTCTGTCAACGTATGCCATGCTTGTCTCGAAGTCACACCACAGCATATCGTTGTTGCATACTGCAGCATAGATTGTGTCAAGCGTTGGATCATGTCTCCTCATCCATGCTGCGAAGTTTCGATAAGAGCTTTGTATGTCATGGAATAAGTCAAAGCCATTACCTATTATATATAGTACATTATCGGGCATAACACAATGGCGTTTTTAT
>JBAYRG010000279.1:0-4356 GCA_041676805.1 Proteiniphilum sp. | reverse complement strand
TGGTGGCGGATATCCCGTCGTTCAGCTCCATACGCGACCAGAACGCCACATTTTGGGTGTGCAGCAATGCCACCACTCCGGCTTCGTTTACCCCCGGGGTGTCGTTATAGCTCTCCTCTTCGAGATTGGATATAAAATGGATGATACGTGGTTTGTTTGTAGAGGGAAGCAAGGCGGTAAATATACCCCCTTGTTCCGTCTGATTGGAGAGTGTGGCTTGTTTGCGCACGATGAAGTTCCCGTTCTCGTCGAAAACCAACAGGTACATGTCGTTTACTCCCCCATTGACACGGGTCAGCACGGTTTTAAATTCCGGAATGACCGCCGAAAAGCTGACCGTCACTTCTCCTCCCCCCTGAAGCTGTGGTGCGGGTGTAAACAGCTCCTCCTGTGAACACCCTGTCAGCAAAATCAGGCAGAAAATTGATGCACCATATAATATCTTATTCATAACCCTATTGTTGTTTGAACTTTGTTAATCTTTAATATCGCGGATACAGCGGACGTGGGCACTGCTGGAAGATCCTCCGCTACCACCACTCATTCGATATGCTCCGTTTGAAGAATAGGCATCCCAATAATATTGACCGGCCATGACAATTCCTTGTGGATTATTGCTATTATGCTGTAGATTGTCAATATACTGTATTTCAGCTTCAGTGGGTAACCGCCAGCCAATTTTTACTGTCCCATCTTCGGCTGTCTCTGTATATCCCCTGCATTGCTTTTGTCCGTTAGCATAGCTTTTCGTGGGTGTAGCCCCAAATTGCGACGCCATTTCAAATTTTGGTGATACCATCCTGGAGACCTCTTCACTATTGATGGTTTGTCCCTGATCATCAGTGGGTGGAAATCCCCAAATTATATCTCCTGCCGGTGCCAGTGTGGTTACCGCATACATATAGGGATTGTTATTCCCGTTGGGAAGTTGACTGCGTGATCCTTCATCCGGCAAATAAGAGGATACTCCTTTTGTGACTGTAAAATAGGTGGCCGATAGCTGCCGTATGGTAACGGTTTCCGTCAACGTGCCATTGGTTATCTTGAATTCTATATCTTTTGGAATGGAATTGACCGGAATGGGACTGGTTATTGTAATATTTCCTGATGCCACACCTGACGCCACCGTCACTGTGGGCATTTGGTTTGTTGCGACATTTGCTGTGACCGGTTGACCTGTCGTATTGCTTACATAGGTATAAGTAGCCTTCAAACTTCCCGGTACCAGTGTCACATTGGGTATGGAAGAGTTAAAGGTGAGCGTGTAGCCTGTTCTGTTGGGCATGATGACATTGCGTTCCGACACCACCAAGTAGTGTGAGCCTTGAATATTGACCAGCACCTCCTGGGTGCCCCAGTTCTTGATGATGTAATTGCCCGATACTTCCACCGGCTCCTCCGCGATGCTTCCCAATATCCGTATGGTTGTGGAGATGTCGTAGAGGAAATTCCGTTTCAGCTTATTGATGTGTGCGGTCTCGTCACCGGTGGCATTCCGGGGGGTCAGCGGTATGCGGTATTTATAGGTTTTCGCTTCACCGGCAGCCTCCTCCGTATCTTTAAGCGGTAGATAGAGTTCGATATAGGTCTCCCGGGAAGCAACACTGCTCCAGTCGTTGGCATAGGCGTAAAAGGGAGCGGCAGTGGTGCCACCCACCGGGATAGATCTTTGGGAGGTCTCTCTCCACTCGTTATTCTCCGGCACGACGGGTAGAGTGCCGTCCAACAGGTGCGACTTGTCGGTGAAATGTACCAAACGCGCGCTTGCCTGTCCAGTCTGTGTGTATCCGGGTACCGCTACCTCAGTCAGCGTCAGCCGTATCTTGGATGCCGCCCGTTTCAGGTTGACCGTTCCCAAGTGGGGATTATTCAGGTTCACCACTTTTGTGATCTTTCCATCCATTACAAAAGCCGTTTGCGCTTCGCTTCCGCCCTTTGATACAAAATCGACACTCTGGAAAACGATCGTTTTCAATGCTTCCAGATTGTCGCCCCCTTCGGTGATGCTGCTTAAATTGGCACTGTTATTTGCCAGCACATATATATCATATGAGATAGTGCTGTTGTTCTCAAACAAAGCCCGCTTGCCTGCCGTGATGGGAATAGTTGCCTTTTGCGTCTCCGAGTCGTAGCTCACGCTTCCTGTGTGCCATTTGAGTTTGGGACCCTGATAAAAGAAGATGTCGAGCGTGTTGATTTTCTTTTCATTGAGTTCCGCTACACCATCCTCTTCGGTGATGGCGCGGGTGGAGGGCTTGCCGAATGAGATATCAAGAGAAAGAGTGTCGGGCGCCGCTACCGGAAATTGTTCCGCCTCGTCGCGTACACATGCGGCAGTCACGGTCAGCGTAACCGCGATGATTGTCAGGATGACCTGTTTTATTATCTTCATAAATTGTTCCTCCTCTTTTTACGGGTTAGCTGCAGCCTCCTGCCTGATAATTATTCTTGTACCTTGAAGTATTGCCAATTCTTCCCACTCTTCTCCATACTTTGCGTTGATATAAAACTCCGTGGTGCGTGCTGCCGTTCCCGGATCTCCTTTCGCTTTCACGGTGATGAGAACCTCTTGATCGGTCTCGCCCTGATAAGAGGCTTCGAACTCAAAATCGGTGGTGTTGGAGAGGTTGGCTACCCAGATAGCATCTATCGGGTTGGTGAGTGTGAAGGTAAAACTGAATTTTCCTTCACTATTCACAGTATAGATATGGTTAGCGAGTGTGGGGGTAGGGGTGATTTCCCACTCCCAATCGAACAACCATCCGGACGGGAATTTTTCCCATGGGAGTACGTTCGTCGTCAGTGTCAGTCCATCGAATTCTCCCATATTGCTGATGGTGCCGGTGAACCGGTAGTGATGGTTCCGCTTGATGGAATAGAGGTGATCGGACGGATTGGTCACCGATGAGATGGGATCGCCGGCATTTCCGGCTACATTCACATTCTCGTTGACATATACCCTGTATTTGGTAGGCACGCTGTTATAAGTGGCTTCAATCTCCAACTGGGTGTCATTGCCTCTGTTGCCATCGGTAAGGTTCTCGTAGAGGTAGATGGATTCAAGGAGATGGGCTTCATCAGTGAGGGCAACCGCCGTTGTATATGGTTTCTCCCAATTCCAGTAGGATTGTTCACCCACTAAGGGTTCCCCCTCCCATACAGGGATCTTACCGGCATTGCTGAGCAGGCTTATCTTGTTGATGCTCACGGTAGCATCGGTATCCTTTTTGAAGGAGAGGCTGATTTTCGCTACGGCACGGGCGAGGGTCACATCGGCCCTGTTCCGGTTGTCGGGATCGGTTTTGAGCTCTACCAGCTTGCCTGTCGTTTTTCCCGTCATCAGGAACGGTGCCGCAAGCGGTGCCGTGACCGGTCCATCCATCACCGCCATCAATTCCGCTTTTGAGGTGATGGCTTCGAGTATGGTTGTGAGCGTGCTGCTTTCGTTGGCTACCACATAGACATCCTTGCTGCCGGTGGCCACCTCCAATATGAAGGGATTGATGAAATTATCATTGCCGGAGGTGAAGAGCATGTTCTTTTCCAGGGCTCCGCCGACGAAGACGAATATGCGCACCTTCTCAATGGCATCGTCATCAGCAAAGAGCGGATCGCCCGCGGCACGGGTGCCCACCCCGGTGAGGGAGACCACGATGAGGCCGTCCTGCTCCTCCTCTTCCGGAAAATAATCGTAGATACAGGACGGTATAGCTATCCATAACAGCGTTAGTAGCGCTATCGGCAAGTAAAAATGGGATACTGTTCTTCTCATAGCCGTACTCTCTTTAAATTTCAACATATTGGAATACCTGGTTCCACGGTGTGACGATTGACTTGATACTCACTTCGGCGCGGAAATCGATGATGATATTGAGTAGCCGTCCCGCTTCGGGGATAAAGGGTATGCCATCGTTCCCCCGGTCGGTCGAATGGATGATTTCTCCGTTATAGAGGATGGAAAGGGTGTAGGATTTCCCACCGGGTGTGGGTATCGCCTGGAAAAGAGGGGCGAAGAGGTTGCCATTCTCGTCCATTTGCGTTTGGGGGCGGTATCCGGTCATCTCCCCGGAGAGGTTGCATGCCATGTCGAAGCCGTTGTTCGACTCATGCAACTCGAAGGTATAGCTACCCTCCTTGCCGCCGTTCCAGGCTTTCACTGCGTATGCCGAGACGGTCACCTGCGAGGTCCTGCGGGTGATGGTGACCGTTTGGTCGCCCGCCTGTTCCAGGCCGCCATACTCCACCGGCACGTCGAGTGACCCATGGAAGAGGTCAGGAGGCGTTTGTGCCACTGCCGACGTCGCCTTGGTGGCTGAAATGTTTTTCAGCTTCAGGTAGAGGTCGCTAAGTTGCTTC
>JBAYRG010000278.1:0-4362 GCA_041676805.1 Proteiniphilum sp. | reverse complement strand
CGGTCCCCGGGAAGCCCGCACAGCACTGATTGTGGAACTCGATAAATATGTGGTAGTCAACACCCATCTGTCGCTTACCAACGAAGAGCGACTCGAGTCGGTCAAAATCATTACCGATGCCGTAAAGATATATGACAAACCGGTATTCCTGATGGGAGACCTCAATGCGAGCCCTGATTCCGAACCTATCACATTTTTACAGGGAAAGTGGCAGCTCCTTTCCAATCCTAAACAATTCACTTTTCCCTCAGGAAAACCGACAGGAACAATCGATTATATATTCGGATACACCGACAAAGGAGAGACCTATGCTAAGTATAGGGCTCATGTGATTGATGAACAGGTAGCTTCAGACCACAGACCGCTCTTTGTGGATATCCGCCTAAAAACAGCCGCCTCGGAAGTGATGCGCACCATACCCTATCTGCAGAATCCCGGAACCGATGAGATGACAGTGATGTGGCTGACCAATGTACCGGCGAGAAGCTGGGTAGAATACGGCACCGATCCCGGCAACCTAAAACGGGCACGCACCTTTATCGAAGGGGTCATGGTAGCCAACAACAAGATCAACCAGGTGCGTCTTACCGACCTCCAACCGGGCACACGCTACTATTACCGGGTGGTATCCCAGGAAATTACCCGGTATTCGAGCTACTACAAGGAGTTTGGAGATACTGTAAGATCCGATATAAAATCATTCACCACCTGGAATGATGATATGAAAGATTTCCGTGTGATCGTATACAACGATATCCACAGCAATATGGGGATGTTCAACAAACTGCACTCTCTGGTAGAAGATAAACCTTATGACCTGGTCATCTTTAACGGCGACTGCTTCGACGATGTGGAGGTTGAAAACGACATTGTGAACAGATTACAAACCTATACACCCCGGATCAAAAGCGATGAGATACCCTCCATATTTATCCGCGGAAATCATGAAACACGGGGAGAATATTCACTTCACCTATGGGATTACCTGGGCAGGATGCATGGCCGATCCTACAGTGCCTTCTCATTAGGCGACACCCGCTTTGTCCTTCTCGATTGCGGTGAAGACAAACCGGACGACCATTGGGTTTATTACGATATGAATGACTATACCCAACACAGAGTCGACCAGGCAGAGTTCCTGAAAAAAGAGGTACAATCCACCGCATTTAAGAAGGCCAACAAACGGATACTGATCCATCATATCCCTATTTTCGGATTCAGCCCGGACAGTTTCTCTCCCTGCTCCGACCTATGGATACCGGTATTGAAAAAAACAGCTTTCAATGTCTCCCTCAATGCCCATATGCATCGCTACCGGGTAATAGAAAAGGGAGAAGATGGAAACAACTTCCCGGTCATTATCGGAGGAGGCAATAGAGAGCCCGATGGTACCGTAATGATCCTTGAGAAAAAAGGAGACAAGCTTACACTCGAAGTGATCAATGCCGCAGGAGAGAAATTACTGGAAAGGGTGCTCTAAACGCTTATCCGGTCAATTCTTCCGGCTTATACAATGGAAAGGCTGGTCAGGTATATTCCAGCAATCGGATTAACACCTACCGTTCTGATTACGAGACGGATTGTAAACCCACGATGGAAGAGGCAAGTAAAAAGATAGAAGAATTTACCGGAAGAAAATTTGGGAAAAAGGTCTTTTTACTGACTTTGTCACAAGAAAGTTCGTGCTGTATAAATTCTCCCTACATTAAGGGAGCGTGGAGATAAGAACATATGAGAAAGATGATTTTGTTTGTGTTCATCGGGCTAACCACAGCCTTTTGCGTCCATGCACAAAACGCAATGGTTGAATACGGGGGCAGACGCGTCGTGAACTACGGGGAGAAAGACTCGGTGGGTTTGTCATTGGATTATTCCAATACGATCTGCGACACGCTGCTTTATGACGGCCGGATCATCCTGCTGGAGAGATCTCCCCTGCTCCAATTAAAAGAAATGTCCATCCCTGATAATGTGCATCCGGAACAATCATATGATAGCGTGTACAATTGCGCCAGGGGATATACCGCGACTTGGAAATTGGACAACAAGAGGCTTCTTCTATTAAACATCAACCTGGGAGAGGATGCCGGCAGGCAAATGAATAATATCCTGAAATCGGGGAAATTCAGGGATATCGGTAAGAAGCCTATTGAAGCCGACTGGGTCTCGGGAAAAGTTCCCGGGGGATCCGATGCTGTCAAGACCAATTACGGCTATGCGTTCAAGCAGGAATATGAATTTGAGATAAGTAAAGGGTTATTGCTCAATGCGACCGTCAATGTGTTTCCGGTCGGTTCATTGGAGGATGACCAGGCCTTGCTTGCGTTTCTGAAAGAGAACAGCAACGCATTGCTGGGGATATTTCTTCATTTTGACACACTCGATGCGTTTAGAAATGAGAAAATGGACCGCACGGATGAACACAATTTTTTGAAAGATATGATTCCTCTGATGGTGGTGGCAGAAGGTGAAACATACTATGCCTCCTCACCATCAATGCAAAAAAAAACAGTACGTAGCATCAGCCTGGACAAGAGTATGGCCGGCCGGTTGCTAATCGCACGTATGAACTTCGCGAACATGCTGCCAAAAGGAAGTTTCTACCCGCGTTTTTTGAGGGGCGGGACAATCTACCAACCGATCAATATTAAATTTTCGTGGAATCTCTACGGGGACATTGACAATGTAGAACTTCAGTATTACACGATTGTTCAAGGGGAACCGCTCTCACCTTTTTGGAAAAAAACCGGCCGCTGGGATTACTGATTTAGCACTTTCATTTCCGTACGCAATAAGGTCGTCGGGGATGTCACACACCCGAATGGGGTGCATTGCTGGGGCTTCGGTCGATGGATGGGGGATGATGATATCCCGGCGAATAAGACAAAACAGATTTTTTTGCGTTTGGCGCTACTATCTATAATCAATATTTTGAATATGCTTCGCCTGAATTCAAGGAAAGCATTTACAGCCAGTACCGTTACTATGAAAGCTTGTATTATAATTTGTATTATTAAACATCCTGCCGCCATGTATAAAAGAATATTCTTATTCCTGTGTTTTTGTCTTTCGTTTCAACTGTCCGCACAAAAAAAGGAATTGCGCGATGAGTTTACGCACAATCTTTTAAAAACATTTGATGTACTGCATATCGCCGACAATCCCGATAAATATTTGATAAGCAAGTCTCCTTTATCACATTTCAAGGGGTACAGGAAAATCTACAGCGATACGGTGACTATTTTCGGAGACTCTTACAAATTACCATATGAAGTTGAAGAGGGTAAGGAATATGAGGTCACGCGAATGATTCTACAAAGCCATACCTTTTTACCCTTTGGCTTACCGTTTGGTTCTGAAGGGAATAGCGAGAAAGACTATATAGCGTCTTGGTTATTGTTAAATACGCAATTATATTTAAGCAACGTCATTTTCCCCTTTGAAGCGAGGGACGACAAAATTGTGTTTCCCCCAATGGAAAAATTTACCGGAAAACGTTTTAACAGAAAAAGTTTCCCTGATATTGAAAAAAGGATTTACGGCCTGATGCCAGCCACCTGGTTTACCGACACGCTCTATGTAAAAAAGGCCAATTCCGGGAAAGAGCCCCTGGATCGCGACGTATGGCAAAAGAAACATTACCTGCGGATGATATTCAATAAAGGAAAACTGGTTTCCACGGAAGTTATGGCAAATAAAACCTGGATAGAAACATTAACATGGCCCCGGTCAGGAAAAGAAGAGTAGATGTGTAGCCATTTATTATATACCTGAATAGGTGGGAGAGAAAATATGAGAGAAGCTGGACATCTGATTAATAATAAGAATTAAAATACACACATGGTAATACCTAAAATAATTCACCAGACCTGGTCTGGGTTAGATGGATCCCTACCTAAGTATTTGGAGACATTGGGTAAAACCTGGAAATATGACTACCCTGACTGGAAATATGAACTCTGGGATAACGATCGAATGAATAAATTTGTTTTTTTCTCAAGAACCTGAATTCCATTATAAAGGTATAAGCGATAAAATGTTTATATTTAATAATACTTTAATGGGATCTGTTTCCAATCACTTTTTTATAACTAGATTTCCCTGTGAATACTTCACCAGGGAAGATCCTTATACATAATAAATATAATTATTAATGATACAAATGAAGAAAATCCTTTTTATGTTGGCGGGAGCCATATTATTATCAGCATGCGTGAGTAACAGAGCGAAAGAGAAGAGAGTGCAATACTCGGGGAATCCGATCTTTGAGGGGTGGTATGCCGATCCCGAAGGAATCATATACGACAACCAATACTGGATATTTCCCACCTACTCCAATCTCTATGAGAAACAGGTCTTTTT
>JBAYRG010000277.1:0-4385 GCA_041676805.1 Proteiniphilum sp. | reverse complement strand
TATGTATATTATGTATGATACCGGCGTTACATGCACAGGAATACCGCTGGAGGATAGGACTTGACTATTTTTTCGATAACCGGGAATATGAGAAGTCTTCTTTTACCGATCCGCAAACTTTGCACGGGGTATGGCTGAATACGCTGGGAGGTATCAGGTGGGATTCCACGCATACCATTTATGCCGGCGTAAATCTGCTCAAGATTTTCGGGATGAACAAAGCTATCAATAAAACGGATATGACTCTTTATTACCAGTATAAGAGGCCGAAAATGCTGTTTCGGGCGGGTGCTTTTCCACGAAAGGAGGTGCTGCCCAACTATTCCGACTTTTTTTTCAAGGATTCAGTAAATCATTTTATACCGCTTATGCAGGGTATTTTCTGGCAGATAGGGGAGGATGATAACTTTTTTAACGCCTGGATGGACTGGACCGGATGTGCTACGGCGAATACCCGGGAGAGTTTTTATCTGGGTCTCTCGGGAAAAGCCTCCAAAGGGATTTTTTTCGGTGATTTTCAGTCTTATCTCTTTCATTATGCAGGTACCTTCCCCGAAAATCCAGCCTATGGCGTAAGCGAACAAATACAAGGCATGGCGTCGGTGGGGCTGGAGTATGAAGCGGCAAACAGTTTCAAAGGATTGTTATCTGCCGGTATTTTTGTCGGACTGGAAAGAGACCGAAAAGCAGAAGAGAGTTATAAACCGATAGGGTTCATAGCGAGGGCTGATGCTGAATTGTACGGGATCGGTACGGAGAACAGACTTTATAGAGGGAACGCCCGGATGCGCTTATTCCCCGTATATGGGGCAGACCTCTATTGGGGTACTCCATTTTTGAGGAGTCCTACCTATCTTCAAAGTAGATGGTATATACGTCTGCTGGAGTCGCATCATGTCTCTGCACGGATCAACTGCAACTTCCATTTTTCGGAAGGACAGATACTTCTTCAGCAGACGCTTTCTATCACGGCAAATATTGGTAATTTTCTCAATCAGGAGAGGAGGAAGAAGGTGGATTATCCTTGGAAGAGGATCTTCCGGTAGTCCCGTTTTTTGTATGAAAGTTTTGTCGTGCTATCTTTGTCAATAAAAACGATCAAACAATGGAATCAGTCAAACAGCAAATCGACGCCCTCCGCGGCCAACTGCATGCACATAATCATAACTACTACGTATTGTCGCAACCGACGATTTCCGACTTTGAATTCGACCGGTTGATGCGACAACTGATGGATTTGGAAGCGGCCCATCCCGAATACCATGACCCCAACTCTCCATCCGTACGGGTGGGGAGCGATATCAGTAACAATTTCACACAGGTGGCGCATCAGTTTCCGATGCTTTCGCTTCAGAATACCTATTCGGAAGGAGAGGTGGCCGATTTTTATAACCGGGTGCAACGATCGCTGAACGAAGCGTTCGAAATAGTGTGTGAACTAAAGTTTGACGGGACTTCCATCTCTTTGGTCTATGAGGACGGCCGGCTGGCACGGGCGGTGACCCGTGGCGACGGGAAAAAAGGAGATGATGTGACTGCCAACGTACGGACTATCCGCAATATACCGTTGGTGTTGAAAGGGGACGATGTGCCCTCTTATCTGGAAGTACGCGGTGAGATATTGATGCCCTGGAGCTCTTTTGATGCCCTCAACAAAGAGCGGGCCGAACAGGAGGAGCCGCTCTTCGCCAATCCGCGTAATGCTGCCTCGGGTACCCTGAAGATGCAGGACTCCCGGGTGGTGGCCTCCCGGAGGCTGGAATCCTATATCTATTCGATGTTGGGTGACTCCCTCCCATCGCGTAGTCATTTCGAGAATATGACCCTGGCACGGGAATGGGGCCTGAATGTGTCGGGCTCAATGAAGAGGTGCAGTACGCTGGAGGAGGTGTTCGCTTATCTGAAAGAGTGGGACGTGGCGCGTAAGACGCTGCCGGTGATTACCGATGGGGTGGTGTTGAAGGTGGACTCACTCGCACAGCAGCGGAATCTGGGTGCTACCTCCAAATTCCCCCGGTGGTCTATCGCCTATAAATTCAATGCCGAACAGGCGATTACACGTTTGGAGTCGGTCTCCTATCAAGTGGGACGTACAGGAGCGGTTACGCCTGTCGCCAATCTCGATCCGGTGTTGTTGTCGGGTACCACCGTGAAAAGGGCTTCTCTCTACAATGAGGATGCCATCCTGGCACTCGACCTGCATATTGGCGATATGGTCTATGTGGAGAAGGGGGGAGAGATCATCCCCAAAATTACCGCCGTTGACAAGGAGGCTCGTTTCCTGCTGGGTGACAAGGTCACTTTCACCCGCAAATGTCCCGATTGCGGAACGCCTCTGGTCCGTAATGAGGATGAGGCTGTCCATTACTGTCCCAACAACGATGGATGCCCCACCCAGATAAAAGGGCGAATCGAACATTTTGTTACCCGCAAAGCGATGGATATCACCATCGGGCCGGAAACCATCAACCTGCTCTATGACAAAGAATTGATCTGTAATGCTGCCGATCTTTATCTGTTGCGGTTCGACGACCTTGCTGGCCTGGAGAGGTGGGGTGAGACCAGCGCCAATAATCTGCTGGAGAGTATCGAAAAATCAAAATCGGTACCCTATGAACGGGTGCTCTATGCTTTGGGAATCCGGTTTGTGGGCGAGACGGTAGCGCAGAAACTGGCACAGGCGTTTCCGGATATCGACCAGCTGGCAGAGGCGACAGTGGAGCAACTGGTTACTGTGGATGAGATTGGCGAGCGGATCGCCCGGAGCGTGACCGCTTACTTTGCCAATCCTCTCTATGCCGGTTTCGTTCAACGGTTGCGGCAATATGGTTTGCAATTTGCACTGAGCGAAGAGGCGCTGGCTTCGAAAACCGATAAACTGGAAGGGCTGACTATTGTGATAAGCGGTACGTTTGAACTCCACTCGCGGGATGAGTACAAGGCGATGATCCTGCAAAATGGGGGGAAGAGCAGTGGCTCTGTATCGAAGAACACCGATTATATCCTTGCCGGAGAGAATATGGGGCCGGCCAAGTTGGAGAAGGCCGGGAAGTTGGGGGTGAAAATTATTGATGAACAGGCTTTTCTGGAGATGTTGCAATAAAACCTTAATCTTTCATCTCGAACCGGTGCGTGCCGATATGATGCCCGTCGGCAAAGATATCGGCTTTATAGGTGCCGGGCATCAGGAATTCTTCAATATCCCAATACATGGTGACAGGTATCTCTTCTCCGCCGTATTCAACGACTCGTTTCATTGAATAGACGATATCCCTGTTCTCATAAGGGAATGTATTGGACTGGCTTTTTGAGAGTACTGTACCGTCGGGTGTCATCAGGCGGATATAGATGGTGCGTTCTCCCGGCTCAGCAGTGATATTGCGGGCAATGGTGAAAGTGATGACGAATTGATTACTACGGCTCAGGCGCGACTGTTCTTTGCCTCTGTCATTCACTGCTTTTGCACTGATGTTGGTGGCAACTAACTGTGCTGCAAGCGAGACCCTCTCCGATAGTTGCTCCCGCTCCTGTGATACCTGTCGGAGCGTTTGTGATGTCCTTTGATACCGATCGGTGATTTGCTTGTTTTCGGCACGGAGTTGTTCATTAAGCCGGTTGAGCGAATCAATCTGCTGCACATAAGAACGAAGGATTTTACGCAATGTGGCCAACTCATCTTTCAATCGTTTGATCTCGGCCTGGTCCGTCGCTTTGGTCATCCGGAGCTCTTCCTGCAGACGAAGTACCTTGGCCTGTTCATTCTCCAGTTTATATAACAGGGAATCGTTCTGCACACTGAACTTAAACCCTTCATATTGAAGTGAAATAGCTTCGTATTCATCCTCCAGCTCTTGCTTGTCGATGGTGTATTGTTCCTGCATTTCACTCATCCGGGTATTCCTGGTGATGAGGAATCCGATGAGAATAACCATCGCTATGATGAGTACACCTATTATGGCAATCAGCTGTGGAGTTCGTTCTTTTAAGTTCATCTTCATCTAAGTGCTTATTTTCCAATCGACCGCAAAAATAACCCTTTTCGGGTTAAAGCCCAATGATTCACTATCCTTTTTTGTAAATTTAAGAATTAATAAATTAGCTTACCTACCATTAAAAAATAGACGATCGGTTTTTTCTCCGATAATGCCACTTTGGAATTATAATCAATTGCAATTCACGGTGAATTTTCTGAAAGAGTGTCTCGTAATACATCTCGTATGGAATTTAGAATGGGAAGTGCTGGACTATACTGAATATCAGGCTTACGCTTCAAAAGAGAGGGAAAAATAGAGATTATTGACTCTCCCCATTGACATTTTTATTAACTTTATCGGCTCAATTTGGTATTGCCGTTATTCAACGATATGAAAAAAATAGTGTTCTAT
>JBAYRG010000276.1:0-4420 GCA_041676805.1 Proteiniphilum sp. | reverse complement strand
TCCACCAAAGAGATTTCATGCCGGTTCTCTTTTATCTGTCGGATATCTTCTATCGGATAGTTGGAGACCGCATAGAAATATATCTTCCCTTCAGCATCCTGAAAACCCGAAAAGACATACTTGCCTACCTTTTGAATACTCCAATCCTTTACACGGTTGTTGGAACGGGTCATATCGGCCACCAGTTTCTTGTCCGAGCCCTTGGGATAACTATACCTGTGAAATCCACAACGTAGGGTGGTGGTTAACTCTGCGTTAATACCATATGTTTCAAGAAATACCTGATAGTATCCGGGGTGAGCCGATTCGTTATCATGGCTGAAGGTAGACGCATAACTTCCGGGAGTGATCTCCCCGGTGACTGGCAATAATGGGATATGCAACAGGTTCCAATGCCCTTTATTGGTATGCGAAAAACCATAGATCACCGTGTCCTCATACTGATAACCCGCACCGCTCCGGAATTGGGTGACCGGACTCAGTTGCACCATGGCGTTGGGTAGGGAACTCCCCGGAAAGACCTCGGCTCCCCAGGTGCGCTCTTTCCAGGTACGCACATACCCCAGGTCTTCAGGTTCCCAAAGAGTAGCCGTACCTAAGAAAGGGTTTACATAATCGCTGAGTTGTCTTTCTTCTGCACCTGTGCAGCCCGATAAAACAATCGACAGGAAAAAAATAATGGATGAAATATGCTTCATTTTCTTTAAAAATCTATTTTGCTTCTAATGCCTTATTGGCCAAAATTACAAATATTCAGGATAAAAACCAAAGCCCACATAAAACTATCTTCCAAGATTTCCAAAATGTTTGTAGGCAAAATCAAGATAGCACTCCCAGTCGTATTCGGTCACATCGTGTTTGCCCGCCTGATAGCCTGCCACTCGTCGGGAACAATATTTTCAGGATCATAACCTTCGAAAAGAGAGACGATGCTGCGATCCCTTAATTCTGGTTTATCGGGATAAATGTCGTGGTAGCACATGGTTGCTGCGGCATAGCAGTGGTCGATAATCTTATCGTAACTCCACCGGCTTGTTTGATTCCTCCTTTCCCAGTCGGGGTGATCCACTTCTTTCACGAGGTGGAAAACAGGCGAATAGAGCACCGTTGTATCTAAAGTAGTACTATGATTCCCTTTGAAATTGTATCCCACAAAAACAGGCACTTTACCCATCGGTTTGTTGGGTATATACATCCATAAGAGGGTCTCTATTTTTTGCCATTTGAAAAAATAAACCTCACTTGCTTGGAGGTTACTTTGCCATCCAGAGCATAAGTTTCTTTTTAATAGACATAGCCCAAAGATACATTTTCTTGATCCGGGACATCCAAATTGATATCTCTAGAGATGTATGTATATGACAATCAGAAAATTACAAAATATCCAGATCAGAAGTGTCGAGGTCAGGAACTCGAATTAGTTACAATGCGGTTAAATTTGCATTATCGCTATAATGATGATATTGAGGTTGGAATTGTGCTTATTTCCACTACTCCTCCCATTAATTCATGTGAACCTTCTCCATGTTTTTAATAGCTGTAGGTGTTTCATTCTGAGTTGATATTGAATTGTTTATATTACTGTAAAGTTAAATAAGTGCCAATCTTTAATTAGTTTATACTATTCCTACTTTGCCAAAATAAAAAACGCTGCCACAGGTAGGAGGATAGCCACCCTATTATGAAGATTATCTCATCTGTAGCAGCGCTGCATTCTTATTTTTATGAATAATTAACTTTAATAAATTATTTTAGAACTTTATACTTGCTCCTCCTGACAACCAAAATCCCGGTTGTGGAATGTTGCCGAAATCAATATGGGTAGTGTTGAAAATATTGTTTGCGTTGACAAACAGTTCCACGTGGGAAAACTCATAGTTAGCCTTTAGATCCAGTAGGGAGAAAGGCCTGAACTCCACCTCTCCGCCAGGTTGCAAATCGACATACTGTACATAAGAGCCGGCTCTCTCCTGCCAGCGGAAATTCCAGGAGAGGGTGAGATTTTTCACCACATCATGATGAAGTGCGGCTGTGAATTTGTGACGGAGATAGTTCAGGGTGTAATTGGATATCAGTTCATCTTCTACCCTGTTTTGGTGGAGATGCATATATCCCACGTTGAAAGAGAGGAAAGGCTGTCCATTTCCAAACCATTCCTTCAGATCCAGTGCTGCGGTCACTTCAAACCCCTTTGTATTGATCTTGGTGTGGTTCCTCGACTCCCACAACGCATCGGGAGACGGTTTTACCCAATCGATCATATTTCTTCCCTTCATATGGAAAGCGGCAATGCTACCCTTGACGATGGGATGGATATATTTCAGGCCGATTTCGAATGCTTCAGATAACTCGGCTTCAAGATTGCTGTTGCCGGTATGGGTGGCGGTTGTATAGTAGAGGTCGGTAAAGGTGGGCATGCGGGTAGCTTTGTTCCATGAAGCATAAATCCTCAACGGCTCTAAAGGCCTGTATGATGCGTTTAGTGCGGGATACAGATCGAACTTATTCGTTATCGCCGTATTATGATTCAACAAGCCTCCCACTGAGAGGGTGAACCGGTTGAAGATGAAATTGTGCTCCAGGAAATAACTGATATTGGTGCGGTTATCAGATTTGGTATACTTCCCTATGGTATCTTCCATCAGCTTACCCAACACGTTACTCATAATTCCTTCGTTGCGGAATTCACCTCCGAAACCGGTAATGCCCCACCGTGAGGCGTACTGCATATTGAGGTTCATTCCGAAAACATCGCTCCGGTGATAATTATGTCCTTTGTACCATTCCGGTACATTGGGTGTTCCTTCCCGGATAAGTTGAAATTCGTCGTAGTGGCGACTCCAGTAAATATGCGGGATAAACTTAAGCTTTCCGCCGGTTTCCCCGCGGAGAGAAGCAAAAACAGCCCGTGTATCGTCGAACTGGTTAGGATAAGCAGCCGTGTAGAAGGTGTTGGCTCCCTGTTTTTTATTGTTTAATCCCGTCTGAAAATCGAGATTAGACCCATTGACCTCAAATCTACTTTGCCAGAGCAGGTTGAGGATGTTGTAGTCACTGTTCTCGATATACCCGTCAGAATGTTTGTATCCTGCCGATAAAGTATGAAGAGAGCGATCTGCTTTATAGGCACCTCTCGTCTCTGCTCCAAAAAGTCCGTACATTCCCCCTTCCAGTTTTGCAAAACCGTTCGATTCAGTCTCTTTCCGGGTGATGATATTCACCCCGCCGGAAAAAGCGCTGGCACCATACACCAATGAGGATGGTCCCTGTACGATTTCGATACGTTCGATATCGGAGAGATTGACTGGAATGTTAAAACTGTAGTGTCCCGTGTGGGGATTGGTGAGGTTCACACCGTTGAGGAGGATGGCTGTCTGGTCGAATGACCCGCCGCGAAGAGAGATGTCCGCCTGTACGCCGTGCGGTCCGCGTTGCAGGATATCTACACCTGCCACATAGCTCAAGAGATCTTCAATACTGCGAACGGGTGCCCGCTCAATTTCCTGTCTCGAGATAACGGTTACCTGCTTGGCAGCCAGGTTTAATGGCAGATCGACCCTGGAAGCGGTAACCACCACTTCATCCAGCTCTGTGAGAGGAATGGAATCTGTGGATGTTTCGGTATATATCCGTCCCGTAGATTCTGCCGATGCCGTATGGGCGCTCATCAACGCACAACCGGCCAGTACACCGATGGTGACTGCTTTGTGCAGGCTGTTGAAAACGCTGTACGACTTATGGGCGAATCGTTTGAAACGAAATACCTTGGTCGTGTTCAATTGTTTCTTACGCATATTTATTTGATTTTATAAGAATGCGCTGCAAAAGTAGTATAAAATAACAGAGATTACAATCCGAAGAACCATTTTGCCATGGAGAAGTAGATGAGTACGCCCATTATATCGGCAATGGTGGTGATCATCGGTGCGCTGGCCGTGGCAGGATCTAATTTCAGCCTTGTGAAGACAAGAGGCAACATCATACCTATCACACTACCCATCATCACTGTGGCAAGCATGGTAAGGGCAACTACAGGGATGATATCCGGTGCACGCCAGCTGGCGACGAGGGAGACACCTGCCGCCATGGTTATACCCAAAAGCAATGAAACAACCAGCTCCTTACTCAATAGCCGCACCCAATCTTGTCGACGAACATCGCCTATGGCCAAAGCCCGGATCATCAATGTAGCAGATTGGGATCCTGCATTTCCTCCACTGTCTATCAGTAGGGGCAGAAAAAATACCAGGGCGACGACCGTCTCGATCACATTCTCAAATCGAGACATGGCATAACCCGAGAAAACATTCATAAATACCAGTACCATCAACCAGCCTACCCGTTTTTTGTAAAGAAAGGAGACAGTTGCCAGTACAGGATTGATGATCGCATCCTGCATCGCACCAAACTTGTGAAAATC
>JBAYRG010000275.1:0-4434 GCA_041676805.1 Proteiniphilum sp. | reverse complement strand
CAATCCAATGCCATGGCGAAGATGGGGGAACCGCGGGATGTGGCTGCCGCTGTCGCTTTTCTCTGCCGGGAAGAAAACGCGTTTATCAACGGCACGGTACTGCACGTCGACGGGGGACAGTGGATTGGTCTCTGAGACATCCTATTTCCATGAAAGATTAAATTTTAACCTATTTTTGTTATTCGAGCTCTTTTTTTACATGGTCCCGTGTGAACAAAAAAAGAGTATGGTTTGTTGCTTCCACTTTTTTATAGTAATTTCGTAGCTCAGATTGCAAGTAATTAATACTATATTAATTGAAATTAAGATTATTTAGTAATATCATCATATAATTATGGCAAAACAAAAAACTTACTTAACCTGCGACGGTAATCAAGCCGCCGCTCACATCGCTTACATGTTCAGCGAGGTGGCCGCGATCTACCCGATAACCCCTTCTTCCACCATGGCCGAATATGTGGATGAATGGGCTGCAGCCGGAAGAAAAAATATTTTCGGACAGCCGGTGCTGGTGCAGGAGATGCAATCGGAAGCGGGTGCTGCCGGAGCGGTACATGGCTCTTTACAGGCGGGAGCGCTTACCTCTACATTCACGGCTTCACAGGGCTTATTGTTAATGCTTCCCAATATGTACAAAATAGCGGGAGAGTTGCTCCCCGGCGTGTTTCACGTGTCGGCGCGTGCATTGGCATCACATGCTCTTTCCATTTTTGGCGACCATCAGGATGCGATGGCTGCGAGGCCTACCGGTTTTGCACTGTTTGCTACCGGATCGGTACAGGAGGTGATGGACTTGGCGGCTGTAGCCCACTTGGCTGCTATTGAGAGCCGTATTCCATTTCTTCATTTTTTCGATGGATTCCGCACATCACACGAGATCCAGAAGATAGAGTCCTTGGCAAACGACGATCTTGCCCCACTGATCAACCAGGAAGCATTGAAAGCTTTCCGTGACCGGGCATTGAATCCTGATAACCCTGTTACGAGAGGGACAGCCCAAAATGACGATATCTATTTTCAGGCGCGTGAGGCTTCCAACCCATTCTACGACGCGGTACCCGATGTAGTGGAGAAATATCTTGAAAAATTGGCAGCAGTGACCGGTCGTAAATACGGATTGTTCGATTATTATGGAGATCCGGAGGCTGAAAAAGTGGTGATTGCGATGGGGTCTGTAACCGAGACCATCCGCGAAGCAGTGGATTATCTGAATGAAAAGGGAGAAAAAGTGGGGATGGTTGCTGTGCATCTCTATCGTCCTTTCAAAGCCGAAGCATTCCTGTCGGCTATTCCCGAAACAGCGAAACGTATTGCCGTACTCGATCGTACCAAAGAACCCGGTGCTACCGGACAACCGCTCTATCTTGATGTAAAGGATTGCTTCTATGGAAAAGAGGAGGCTCCTGAAATTGTAGGTGGAATTTATGGGCTCTCATCCAAAGATACTACTCCGGCGCAGATCGTATCGGTATTCGAAAATCTCTCGATGAATATACCGAAAAACGATTTCACCATTGGTATCGTGGATGATGTGACATTCAAATCACTTCCCTTGAAAGAGGAAATCACGATCGATGAGACTACCTACGAAGCCAAATTCTATGGATTGGGATCGGATGGAACGGTAGGGGCCAATAAGAACTCTATCAAGATCATCGGAGACAATACCGACAAATATGTGCAGGCCTATTTTGCTTACGACTCCAAGAAGTCGGGTGGATTTACCTGCTCTCACCTCCGTTTTGGAAATAATCCCATCCGCTCCACTTACCTGGTAAATACTCCCAATTTCGTGGCATGCCACGTGCCTGCCTACCTTCATCTATACGATGTGACCAAGGGGTTGAAAAAGAACGGAACATTCCTGCTCAACTCGGTATGGCCGAAAGAGGAGGTGGGCAATCATCTCCCCGATCATATCAAGAGATATTTTGCTGAAAACAATATCAGGGTCTATATCATCAATGCCACCAAAATTGCGAATGAGATAGGGTTGGGCAATCGTACCAATACCATCCTGCAATCGGCATTCTTCAAGATATCCAACGTGATCCCTTATGAATTGGCGGTGAGTCAGATGAAGAAGTTCATCGTGAAATCCTATGGAAGAAAAGGAGAAGAGGTGGTAAGGATGAATTATGCCGCGGTCGATCGTGGAGGCGATATAGAAGAGGTGGATGTACCTATGGAATGGGCATCTATCCGGATTACAGCCGACAGTCCCGACGATGCGCCCGAATTTGTCCGCAAGGTGGTGCGTCCGGTGAACGCCCAGCGCGGTTATGACCTGCCGGTATCTGCTTTCACCGGTCGTGAGGACGGTACCTGGGAGATGGGTACTACCGAATACGAAAAACGTGGTGTAGCAGCCAAGGTACCGGTATGGAATCCTGAGGCATGCATCCAGTGCAACCAGTGTGCTTATATCTGTCCCCACGCTACTATTCGCCCGTTTGTCCTCACCGAGGAAGAACAAAAAGGTGTGGGTGCCGATGTGGAATTATTGAAAGCACAGGGCAAGCAATTCCCCGATATGGCTTATCGTATCCAGGTGGATGTGCTTGATTGTCTCGGTTGTGAAAATTGTGTAGATGTGTGTCCCGGTAAGAAAGGGCAAAAAGCACTCCAGATGGTGCCAATCGGTACGCAGTATGACAATCAGAAGAACTGGGATTATATGGTAAAACATGTTTCCAGTAAAGCGCATCTGGTGGATGTGAAGCTCAATGTGAAAAACAGCCAGTTTGCCACGCCGTTGTTTGAATTTTCCGGCGCCTGCTCCGGTTGCGGTGAAACACCTTATGTGAAACTGATTACCCAGCTCTATGGTGACCGGATGATGATCGCCAATGCGACCGGTTGTTCCTCTATCTATGGTGCTTCTGCACCGGCAACGCCCTATCGAAAAAATGAAGAGGGGAAAGGTCCGGCGTGGGCCAACTCGCTCTTCGAAGACAATGCCGAATACGGATATGGTTTCGCCATCGCTCATATGAGTATGCGCAATCGTCTCCGCGACCTGATGCAAAAAGCACTTCTCTCCGGAGAATTTAACGAACAACAGCAAGGATTGTTCCGTGAATGGATTGAAAACGGTGAAGATGCAGACTTGTCGAAGGAGTTGGCTCCTAAAATCGTTGCTTCTCTCGCCGGTGTGGATAACCTTCTCGCGACGGAAATCGTTTCGTTGAAAAAATATCTCTCCAAGAAATCGATCTGGGTATTCGGAGGAGACGGCTGGGCATACGATATCGGATTCGGTGGTCTCGACCATGTTTTGGCAAGTGGACAGAATATCAATATATTGGTGCTCGATACGGAGGTTTATTCCAATACCGGAGGACAATCATCCAAATCAACTCCTACTGCCGCGGTCGCCAAATTTGCCGCTGCAGGAAAGCGGATCAGAAAGAAGGATCTTGGCATGATTGCGGCTACCTACGGGTATGTATATGTGGCACAGATAGCTATGGGTGCCAGTCAGGCACAGACCCTGAAAGCGCTCAAAGAGGCAGAGTCTTACAACGGACCTTCAATTGTGATCGCTTATTCACCCTGTATCAGCCACGGGCTGAGAAGAGGAATGGGGTATGCTCAATCCGAACAGAAGGATGCGGTACAATGCGGATACTGGCACCTGTGGCGCTACGATCCCCGTCTGGAGGAAGAGGGCAAGAATCCTTTCCAACTCGACAGTAAAGAGCCGGACTGGAGCCGTTTCAAAGAGTTCCTCCTCGGAGAGGTGCGCTATACCCAGTTGATGAAGTCATTTCCACAGGAAGCCGATGAGCTTTTTGCAGCTGCAAAAGAGAATGCGCAATGGAGATATCGTTCTTATAGACGTATGGCTGAAGCATCGTTTGCAAAACCGGCCACGGAAGAGCAAGCCATGGAAACAGTGGATGAAGCGAACTAAATAATCATATAGCTGTTATATATTCCCGGGGGTGTCACATGTTGTGATACCCCCGGATGTTTGAAAATAATGATGTATCTTTGCTGTCTAAAATCAGATCAACGGTTATGAAGATTCAAATTATCAACGGGCCTAACCTCAACTTATTGGGTGCGCGTGAACCGGAGGTATATGGTGATCAGACATTCGGTGGTTATCTGGAGCAGCTGCGGGCAGATAATCCGGATATTGAGATTGGCTACTTTCAATCGAATATAGAGGGTGAAATCATCAATAAAATACAGGAATCCGGATTTCAAAGTGACGGTATCATTCTTAATGCGGGAGGATATACCCATACCTCCGTGGCTATTCGTGATGCCATCAAAGCAGTTCCTGCTCCGGTAGTAGAAGTACACATCTCTAATGTACATGCGCGGGAGGAATTTCGTCATCACTCTATGATCTCGGCTGTCTGTTTCGGTGTTATCGCCGGTTTCGGTATCGACTCCTACCGATTGGCGCTGAATGCGCTGACT
>JBAYRG010000274.1:0-4460 GCA_041676805.1 Proteiniphilum sp. | reverse complement strand
TGGATGCCGGAATGAATATGGTGATTATTGACCTCGGGGACGGGGTGAAGTACGATAGCCACCCGGAAATCGCCGTGGAAGGCGCCTGGTCTACATCCGAATTGAAAACAGAATTGACAAAAATCCGGAAGATGGGGTTGGAACCTATTCCCAAACTGAATTTCTCAACAGGCCATAAAGCCTGGTTAGGACCATACCAACGGATGATTTCCTCGGAGAAATATTATAGCGTGTGCAAAAACCTGATTGAAGAGGTGTGCGATCTGTTTGAGACACCCCGTTTTTTCCATCTGGGTATGGATGAAGAGACGGCAGGCCATCAACTAACCCATGAAAATGTAGTAGTCCGCCAGGGGCAATTATGGTGGCACGATTTTTATTATTTAGTCGATGTGGTCGAAAAACAGAATGTCAGGGCATGGATATGGTCTGACTACGCGTGGGAACATCCCGATCTGTTTTTTGAAAAAATGCCGAAATCAGTGCTACAAAGCAACTGGTATTATGCCACTCAATTTGAGAAAATCGACAATCCCATCAACGAAAAATATGTGAGATTATATGACCAGTTGGAAGCACACGGTTATGACCAGGTGCCCACGGGAAGCAACCACTCTAACGATATCAACTTCGGCAAGACGGTTGAATACTGTTCAAAAGTGATCAGTCCCGACAGGCTGAGAGGATTTATGCAAACAGTATGGAGACCTACACTGGTTCCCTGTCTGGGGAGACATCTTGAAGCGATCGAACAGGTGGCAGCTGCCAAAAACTCACTGAGAAAATGAGAATCAAACAATTTTTGCAAAACCTGACAAGGATGCATACTAAATAGTTCATCATATGAAAACAATTAACAGGTCAAAACTTTTAACGATGTTGGTGCTGTCCGCTTCACTACTTTTTTCATGTGGTGGCAATGAAACGCCGGATAATACACCCGCTACGGTAGAAACGCTCGATGCAACCGACATCACAGATGTGTCGACAACCTGTAAAGGAAAAATCATAAGTAAGGGATCCGCCACCATTGTAAAACGAGGTATCGAACTGGACAGCGGCGATGGCGCCAAGTTAGATTATCCATCCACATCCAGTTCAGAAGAACAGTTCAGCGTTTTCCTGAAAGGACTAACTCCTTCCCATAAATATAATTACAGAGCCTATGTTGATGATGGCACGATGCGATACGGACAGACAAAGAGTTTTACAACACTGTCCGCACAGGAACCACCCGCACCGGAATACACTGTAGCAATCGTCACCTCATCTCTTACCGAAAGTTCAGTGAAGATCTCCATAGCCTACACCGGAAAAATAAATGAATGGGGCGTTTTCTATAACGAGAGGGAAATTACAGAGGCCAATATGGGGAAAAGAGTGGCATCAAAGACAAACACAATCGTAATCGGCGATTTAAAACATAGCACCCTCTATGAAATACTACCTTTCGTGACTGACACGAAAGATGAAACAATATTTCTGGAAAAACAAACCTTTACTACTGAAGAGGGGAGCTATAATAACCCAGTGATTGGGACAGATGCCCCAGACCCGTCAGTTATCCGTGCACACGATGGTAAGTTTTATCTCTACCATACTGGCGTGGGAGTCCACCGTTCCGATAATCTGGTGAATTGGACCCGTGTAGGAAATGCTTTCACTTCCAATCCAAACTGGGAACCCGGAGGAGGTGTCTGGGCTCCCGATGTCAACTATATCAATGGAAAGTATGTGATGTATTATTCCCTGTCGGTCTGGGGAGGAGAATGGACTTGCGGCATCGGCATTGCTACCTCCGACACACCCGAAGGACCATTTACCGATAGGGGTAAACTCTTCAGAAGTAACGAAATCGATGTGCAAAACTCCATTGATCCCTGTTATGTTGAAGAGAATGGCAGGAAATACCTCTTCTGGGGTAGCTTCAGAGGGATATACGCCATCGAGCTGAGTGATGACGGGTTGGCCCTGAAAGAAGGAGCAGTGAAACAGCAGGTAGCCGGCACCGCGTATGAAGGGGTATATATTCATAAACGAGGGAGCTACTATTATATGTTCGCATCCTGGGGATCCTGCTGTAACGGATTTGATAATAGTAACTATACCACAGTTGTAGGACGATCCGCAAGCCTTCTTGGTCCTTACGTCAGCAAATCTGGTGAAAGAATGATGAATAACAAGCATGAAATCCTTATCCAGGGAAATAATGAGTTCAAAGGAACAGGACATAACTCCGGACTAATCACCGATAGCAATGGAGATGACTGGTTTTTCTACCACGCTTACAAAAGAGGGGGTGGAAATAATAGAATGGCGATGATGGATAAAATTACCTGGGTAAACGATTGGCCGGTGGTGAACAATGGCACGCCAACCTCCAAATCCAAGATGCCCGTGTTTAAATAATCTTCCAATGCAAAAAATGAAACAGCTTTTCGCATTACTTGCCATTGCTTATAGTTTATGGAGCAATGCCCAAGCCGGACGAGAGATTACACCCAATGATTTTACGGGGAGTGATACCCAACGGATAGAGGCCGCAATACGTGCCGCCAAGGGAACTACCGGCAAAGTAGTAGTCATCCCTCAGGAAAATACCAATGGATCCGGCTGCTGGAAAATAGAGAGGGCCATACTACTGCCTTCCAACACGACCCTTATTCTCGATAATTGCACGGTGCAGCTGTCGGATTCTTGCCGCGACAACATGTTCAGGAGCGATAACGTGGGTATCGGAATCACCCATCCGGAGTGGAATCATCATATCCACATCATAGGTGTCGGGGATGTATACTTAAAAGGAGCCGACAATCCCCGCTCCACCGGTGATGCATACAGGACTCTGACCCTGACCCCCGAAAATGAGACAAACTGGCGGATAAGTTATGGGAGTGACGCAGGCAAGAGTAGCGAGAAGCAAAAAGGGGATTGGCGGAACAACTTGATTCAAATCGCTTATGTGGATGGTTTCAAACTGAAGAATGTGACGATAGAGAACTCCCATGCCTGGGCCATAAGTTTTGAGCGCACCCACAATGCGGAACTATCAGATATCAGATTTCACAACCCTGAAACCATCATGGTACACGGGGTGCCGAAAAAAGTATTCAACAAGGATGGCATCAATTTAAGGCACGGATGCAAGTATTTCAGGATAAATAATATCACCGGAATTAACGGCGATGATTTAATCGCGCTCTCAAGCCTCGATGTGGCCCCTTTTTATCATACCAATGGCGAGATTAATTCTTATCAGGTGACCTCTACCCGGTGGAACGGACCGGAAGATGACACGGAGCAGGTATTTATTACCAACTGCCAGACAAATTACACGGGAGTGGCCATACGGGCTAGTGACAATGCAAGTATCCATCATATCTATATAGATGGAGTTATCACCAAGGCAAGGCCGGACACTCCCCCTCCTTACGGGGGAACTCCTTATACCTTGTTGGTAGGGGGCAAAGGTTACGGAGATCCCTCCGGAAAGGAAAAAATTCATCATATCTATGCGATGAATCTGATGGGCGACGGCAAATCCCTGATTTTAGTCGAAGCACCAATAGCCAATTGCACTTTTATGAACGGAATTTATACCGGAGCCGCACCTTCCGCCATTACTTATACGATCGACAAAGAGCAA
Source organism: Proteiniphilum sp. (assembly GCA_041676805.1). Taxonomy (GTDB): domain Bacteria; phylum Bacteroidota; class Bacteroidia; order Bacteroidales; family Dysgonomonadaceae; genus Proteiniphilum. Next base: position 814 of record JBAYRG010000274.1, on the reverse strand, counting down.
ACCAGAGACATCAATGAGGTCAATCTGGTTAAAGTAGCCACAGATTAAACTTTTCCCAATAAAACAATGGTAGCAAAACAGATCTATAAAATATTATTGTGCCTATTACTGGCGCAAGGGGAGTTTTATCTGCAGGCAGGAAATACAATACAGGAAATATGCAGGTAACCACTTTGATGCCGAAAAGGAGACCATCGACCTCACAGGGAAAACAGGGGAATTGGAGGTATCGGTCTATTACTGATTTCATCCGGCTTCTGAAATAGATAGTACAACTCACAAGTTAATATACAATCGTATGAAGAATTTTTTATCATTTTTGGTTTTGCTGGGCTTGTTATGCTCTTGCAAGGGAGGTTATGAAATAGGCACCTCGGTAGTCAGTATCGAGCCTACCGATGAAACGGTTTCACTCGCGTTGGCCGGTTTCGCGGCACCCTACGAAGGACGTTTCACATTAGGATGGGAAGCACAGGGAGAAACAGATTTTTTCTCAGATTTCACCGCGTTAGGCGAACAATTCTATGCCATCAATGAAAAAGGAGGATTGTTCACCTTTACCCAAAAACCCGTGGAAAAAACAAAAGCCATCGCATCTGATATTCCTGTGAAACTCATTGCCGGTCATGGCAACTCACTCTATGGAATTACCGGAAAAGGGGATCTGTACGTTTCAAAAACGATAGGTGAAAAGGTTGAATGGAAAAAAATCTCATCGGTGGAAGGGGCAAAAGCCTTTACTTCTTCGGGTGAGAATTTATATGTGGCGACTGCCAAAGGCGAATTGATCGAAGGGAGCGTCACGGAGAATGCC
>JBAYRG010000273.1:0-4463 GCA_041676805.1 Proteiniphilum sp. | reverse complement strand
GACTAAGAAATAGATAAGATAAGCCAATCCGGTAGCCCAATATGGGGGCAACACCTCTATCGCAAGAATTCGTTCGTTATTGGCCCAGACCCCATCGCTATTGGTCGACTTCACACGGAACAGGTATTTTCCCCTGGAAAGGTTGGTATAGTTGGCCATACGTTGATTGCCGGCATAATTCCACTCCTTGTCAAAACCTTCCATCTTATACATATAGAGTATGTTTTCGGAATCGATATAATCGAGGGCGGCAAATTCTATCCCGATAAAATTCTGATTGTATTTGAGCACTATCCTCTCCTGTATATTGATATCTTTCTTGAGCGGCCCTTCGGGAGATATGGGCAGGTTCCGGTTAAACAGCCTGAATTGCACAAATGCGAGATAGGGATTAAAGGTGTTATTCCTTACATTATCAGGATTAAAAATAACCATACCGTGTGAATAACCAAAAAGCATCCTACCGTCACGTAAACGATATCTCGAATTTTCGGAAAAATTGTTCCGTTTCATCAATCGTTTGATCTCACTGAAATTCTCAAATGTCTGTTCTTTGCGATTGAACTTGGTCAACCCCCCTTCGCTGCCAATCCAGATATTGGCATTATTATCCTCCTGTAGCGAAAGGGTGATGTTGGAGGGTAATCCATGGGTTGAGTTGTAAGTTTCAAATGAAACCGGAAATCCCCGGTCATCAGTTTCATTAATTTTACTGATACCTCCTCCAAAAGTACCGAGATAGGTCTCGCCCGACTCTGTGGTACAGATATCTATCACATCGTTCGCGCCGATAGAACCGGGATCCTGATTATTTCTCACATACGTCCGGAAATCTATTTCAGCCGGTTTTTCAAATCCTGCATCAAACATGATGAATCCAAGGGTTGTCCCCACACAAATATTTCCCTGCCTGTCGCTGTTGATGATCCGCACCTGGTCGCCCAGACCGGGCGGATAACCGGAGAGCTCATTCCGGTGGTTAATCACCTTTGAATCATCTCCTCCATAAGGGATCAGGTTAATTCCACCCCCAAAAGTACCGATCCATATATTGCCTCTATTATCTTCGAAAATAGAATATACATTATTGTTACTCAATGAATAATTATCAGAAGAGTCGTGCTTGAAATGGACTATCTCAAAAGAGTTCCCATTATTTTTCCTTATCAGTTTATAGGCTCCTTCCCCTTTGGTTCCAATCCATATATTCTGTTGCAAATCTTCGGTGATGCAGTAAGCAATCCCACTCAACGGCATTCCTTTACCAATTTCTCCTTCGTTACTCAAGATACCCAACTCATTTAATTCAACACCATACACATGGATCTTCCCATCTTTTGTAGCCACCCAGATATTATTACGGGAATCCTGGAAAATCGGACGCACATCATTACTCACCGTCGAATTCACATTATGATTGACCAATATCGATTTAAACCGGGCATCATCATAAAAAATCACTTTTTCCAATCCGTGCGACCGGGTACACATCCACAAATTACCTTGCCTGTCGGAATAGGCCGAATGCATCATGTTGGAGAACATCCACTTAGAAGAGAACGGCTCATTATAAAAAGGAATAAGCCTCTCCTCCACCCTGTCGTAGATAGAAAACCCTCCCCCTCTCGGATGGATCCACAGCCGCTCTTCCTTGTCTTCGAATATAAAGAAGTTGGGAGGAAATACATTTCTTTCGGTACTCTCTATATAAGGTGTGAAATGGGTATATCTCCGGGTATAGGGATTAAATTTGGAAACGCCCAGGCTATCCGTATCGATCCAGATATTTCTGGCCCGGTCGAGATAACAGGCAAAAATCCTTCCTGACGACATGCCGGGAAGAGTCTCCTCATTATAGATCTCCATGCTGCCGTCGTGGGTATTATAGATGGCAAAACCGCTCAGATTGGAAACAATAACTATTTTTTCTGACGAAACCTCCTGAATGGAAATAATATCGGAGGACAAGACGGTGGATAGTTGATGGAAACTCTGTTTTCTCCGGTCGTATCTCCAAATAGTCCCCTCGCCCGATCCAAACCACAACTCGCCGTTGAACTCCATCACACTGAAAAAAGGCTTCTCCTGGCGACTACCGCTATTGGCTGCCGGGTGAAAATAAAAAACCGGCCCGGTACCGTCGGATGGAATCAATGTCAATCCCCTATCGGTCAATATCCATGAATCTCCTTCTTTATCTTCGAAAATCGCATGAACCGCATTGCCGGTCAAATTGCGGTTTTCCTCATCATACACCACCGCATTGAAGAGAGAGTCGATAATGGAGATGCAGCCATCCTTCTCCGATAAAAGCCATACCTTGCCACTTTCCATGGGAATAATCCGGGAAGCTGAAAAAGTACGCTTTTGATACTCCTCAATTGAGTTGATGTCTAAAAACTGTTGTGTTTGCACATTAAACCGGTAAACCTGGTCATCGTAAGAAAGGACCCATATATTATTGTATTTATCTTCATAAAGATGGTCGATCCTGCTACTCTGCGACTCAGCAGCATTACCGGTCGGAAGGCGATAAGTAGTAAAGGTGTAGCCATCGAATTTGCTCAGTCCGTCCCAGGTGCTGAACCACATAAAGCCCTTACTGTCCTGCAGGATATCGGTGACGGTATGCTGAGGAAGTCCATTTTCCGATCCATAATGCACGAAATAGGCTTCGGGCTGGGACATAATAGTGTCCATACCAGTAAGGTATATCAGCAGAAAAAGGAATAATATCTTCAGCACTTTTTTCATTGGAAAGCAACCTATGCATCACAAATATACGATTATTTACGCTCTACCGGACTCATTTTTCAACTTATAACAATTCGTCTCCCCTTAAAAACCAATTTGTCACCTCTCCAAAAGAAAAAGTAAAGTAATATTGTGAAATGAAAATGACATAGAGATGAACCGTTACTGTGTAAACCTAATGTTAACAATATTTTAGACAAAAGGAAGAGGGAGAGATCAGGTGAAATTGAACATCCCTCAACACAAAATTTACCTAACTTAAATAACATGACAAGTATGAATGAATCAAAAATGAAATTGAAGGTATCCTTAGGATTACTGATTCTTCTGTTTTGTTCTTTGCCTATTTCGGCCCAGGAGAGAACAATCAGGGGAGTGGTACAGGACACTTACGGTGAGCCGGTCATCGGCGCCAGTGTGATGGTGAAAGGAACAAATACAGGAGCAGCGACCGATATCGATGGTAATTATTCTTTAACAGCACCTGCCTCCGCAACCACATTACAAGTTACCTATATCGGAATGAAAGACATCGAAGTTCCCATTACAGGTAGCGTAGTCAATATCACCATGGAAGAAGATATAGCCAGTTTAGATGAAGTAGTGGTGATCGGTTACGGAACAGTCAGAAAAAGAGATCTCACCGGGTCAGTGTCATCTGTGAGCGCGGAAACCATCGCCGCGGTTCCTGTGGCGAGCGTTACAGAAGCATTGACCGGGAAAATGGCCGGTGTGCATATTACTACGACAGAAGGGTCGCCCGACGCGGAAATGAAGATACGGGTACGCGGAGGAGGGTCCATCACCCAGAGTAACGAGCCACTCTTTATTGTGGACGGATTCCCGGTAGAATCTATTTCAGATATCCCCAGTTCGGATATTGAATCTATCGATGTATTGAAAGATGCCTCCTCCACCGCCATTTATGGTTCACGTGGAGCGAACGGGGTTGTGATCGTGACTACCAAGTCGGGAAAAGCCGGAAAAGTGAATGTAAACTACAATGCCTATTACAGTATAAAAAATATATCAAAAACACTGGATGTCCTGTCACCTTACGACTATGCGCTTTGGCAATATGAGCTGGCGTCGTTGAAGAGCTCAAACGAGATGAATAAGTATCTCGATTTTTTTGGCAATTTCCAGGATATTGACCTGTACAGGAACGTCCCTGCAAACGACTGGCAGAATCTGACCTTTGGGAGAACGGGAAAGACTTTTAATCATAGTATAAGAATTACAGGTGGGAGCGAAAAGATGCGCTATTCGTTCAACTACTCCCATATGGATGATAAAGCCATCATGCATAAATCAAACTTCAATCGCGATAATTTAAGTTTAAAACTGAACAATAAAGTAAGCGATAAAATATCGCTCGATTTCAGCGCACGCTACTCTAATACCGAAATATATGGCGGTGGAGCCATCGATACACAAAGCCCCTATGACTCGGATAGAAGATTAAAATATTCGGTCATATATACGCCCATACCACTTAAAAATCTGGATGCATCGGCAGGAAGCGACGACGATGAATTGGGGAATCTGTATCATCCGTTAGAGTCCATTGATGACAACGACCGTGAGCGGACAAGGCAAATCCTGAATTTAGGGGGTAGTGCGACTTACAAACCCTTTAAAAACCTTACACTGAAATCGGAAGTGGGGATGGATGACAACAGGCAGAGCGACCAGCGCTTCTGGGGATT
>JBAYRG010000272.1:0-4486 GCA_041676805.1 Proteiniphilum sp. | reverse complement strand
TTTCCAGTAACTTCCTTTGTTTCCTCCAATACGTTCAAGTTTTCCAATCTTTTTTAATTTCTCAATGTCACGATATACAGACGAATCGCTCACCTCTAAGTGTTTAGATATAGCTTCTCTTGACAAACTATTATCTGCTCTAATTAGTTGAAGAATTTTCTCTTGCCTCGAGGTTATTTTTATTGCTTCATTTTCTGCTTCACTTATTGCTTCATTTTCTGCTTCACCTATATCGTTTCTTACTTCAGTTGTCAAGGAAAGGAATTCATTTCTTCTTCCCGAATATATATCGTATTCCCCATGCACTTTGAAGGAATAAATCACTATCAAAGTCATAGGTGGGTTGCAATTCTATATGTAATGAAAATCTGTCAAATTTTTCAAACGGACTAAATTGTACACCCACAGGTAAAACAAATCCCTTGAAATAATTGTAGTTTCCTCCCACTCCTACATATACATTATGGCTATCTTTCTTTACAAGATTATAACAAACCACCAATTCAGGCGTAATATCTCCAATAACCGTATTACTATACAATCTCAATTCACTCCAGACTCTGTCACTAAAATTGTATCCGACTCCAATCTTTGAAAGGGATGATGAATAATAAGAAACACTCACTTGAGAAAATCCTTTTACGCTAATGACGGATAAAAATCCTACTAGCACTACAACTTTAATTATTAGTTTCATTTTTTGTTTTTAAGTTGAATTATTATATATCGCTATTTATTAATTGCTTAACATATTGTATATCGTTGTATTTATCTTGTCGTTTCAATCACCAGAGTACGAAATAAAGTGTCGGTAATTTATTTTATAACCTGTTAATTTCTGTATCACCCGCTCCTGTTCCTTTGTACTTACTTTTTGTGGAATTGAACTTATAGCGTACTGTTAATTCAATTTCTCTGCTGTCATAACGGTTGAACTGATATAGCTCCATTCTACTATTATAGAAAAGATTCCCATCCTTATAACTTCTGAATAGATCGAGTCCTTTCAGTTCCACACGAAATTTTTCGCCAAGAAATGACTTAGCAAGACCAATATTTACCCTGAACCGGTGCTCAGAGATATATACATTTTCATTACTGACCGGATAATTTTTTAAAAAAAGGGGTTACTTCCTTTCGGTTTCACCCCAAAGTTGTAATTTTATTTTTGACAACACAGCAAAATACAACCATGGGTAAAGATAGTAATAAACATTTAGTCGGTCAGCCGATTTTGCAACAAATTTTGGATTTAGTTCCACGGGAGATCTTTGATAAGTTGGTTCTTGAACATGAAACGGATAAATATTACAAGACGTTCGATGCCTGGACTCATTTTGTGACGATGCAATTCGCGATCCTGAGCCGACAGAAATCTATTCCTTTGCTTTCTCATACTATATAAATTATCCACTTCTACTCAAATCTAATCATATCTGCGATTTGTAAAAAATAGTCATTCGACCAAATATCTAATTCATCAGGATTTTTTATAAACCGCAGCACATCTCTTTTTACAGTATTAATATCCGTATTGGCAAGCCGTTCTTTCAACTTTTCAATAAATTGTTCTTTATTTATTTCAAATCCGTCAAACTGCCGTATACGCTCTTGCAAGTGCTCGAAATTGAGTTTTGTTCCATTTCTCACATACCACTCAAAGTCAGACCAATCCCGCCCTTTTACCCTCGATTTCCAATTACGGAACACAAGTGCATGCATCTTTCCCGCAAATAAATCAGGCAATACAAAACAACGTGTCATAAACGAAAAAGGAAGCAGCAACAACTTTTGTTCGGTATCGAAATTCATAGACGGGTCAATATCCACTTCAATTTTTATTTTGATGGATTTTTCAGTTTGAAATTTCAAATCGTAAATTGCCGTATTTTTTTTCAAAAGCGCCGACTCGACCCGTCCTAATGTCCTTTTTTCTTTCTTCGAAATCGTAACATCTTTTCCGGCGGCATTAAACTCATGAATGATTGCCGGGAAATATTCTTCGAGATTAAAATTGACATCGGGAGCTGTTAATGAAAAATCCAGATCTTCGGAGAATCGCTTCAAACCATAAAAAATGCGTAAACAGGTTTCACCATAGAATGCGGCTTTATTGAAAAAACCACCTCTGTAAAGTCCGGCAAGAGCGATTTCCTGCATGACTTCATAAGTGGCATTTCTTAAATCGCTTTCTTTTTTTATCTCATAGCGGGCCAACATTTGGTCAAATATGTTCATTTCTTCAATAGTTTTAAAATGTTCTGAATGTCTGTTTTCTTTTTACTTACGGCCAAACATTGCTCAAAAATATCCGAATCCATTTTATAAAATTCAACCATGTCGAACCGTATATCTTCTTCTAAATAGGTTTGCATGGACTTGACAAACCGTAGCCGGAGTTTGGGGGTATAAGCAAGCAAATCGCACAACGCCTTTTCGGGAGATGCAATTAAATAAGCATAATCCTCTTCTACGACTTGACGAATACCAATAGAATAATAATTGGCCGGACAATGAATGTATTCAAAACGTCCGACGTTATTTTCGTATTTTTTTGTCAGTCTTAACGTCATAGAAACCACAGCGTGCACACTCTCAGGTATTAATCCATAATAACGAAGCGCTGTTTCCATTGACACGTAAGATGGCCCATAGAGGTGGTTGGCAATCAACTCCTCCGACAATGGTTTACCTGATACAGACGGAGAAACAACATACATTCCCCGTTTTAAACGAATAATAGTTTTCTGCTTTTCGAGTTCCAGTATCTTTTGACGTGGTGATTTATAATCTTTTAAAGTGGATGCCAGAACACTAAAGTCAAAAGGAATAATGCCCAGTTGAGAAATAAACTTCATAACTATTCCATATATTTTAAACAAAAATAGTCATTCATTTTATAGTTAGGCTGATTCTTTCTTGTTTTCTATTAAAAAAATGACGTTTATTCATTTAATCAGGAAACTTAACCGGTTCCCGTTCTTGTTGCCAAGGAATCTGAAAAATCAGGTGATTATCAAATTCATTCTCAGGCTGGGAGCGATTTATAGTGGTTTGTTTATCAACCTTTTCTAATTCTCCACCAAGCTGGTGAAAATTTGAATCTTCTATTTTTGCACCAAGCTGGTACAGATTTCCACCCCCCTGGCTATAAAAGAGATAGAAGCATTTGATATGATACAAATTCTGCTCTGAGAAACCTTGCATATCTGGAAACTCTTTTAATAAGCCGGATAGGATTGGAGCATGGAAGCTGACACCGGATACCTTACGGACCTTATCCCTTTTCCCCTGCCCAATCTCAACCTTGAGATTAAAAAGCTACCCCCCCACGCCAAAAATATTTCCGATAGCCATGAATATCATAAATGCGGGAGTTGCAAGGGAGACGGCCGCCACCTTATAATGCTTAATCCCGGAACCAGAAATGAGCGTCGAGACGAAATTCGTCATTGGCAGTGCGGGCATTGGCAATAGCCTGATCCACATAGCCTATCAATCTAAAGTAAAAAGATTGCCCGGTTATGGACAATCTAATTAATTTCACCAAACTGAATCGTTCTTACTTGGAAGCTTCGATTGATGCTTTACGGAAAGCTTTCAGTTGTTTTTCCAATTCTAAAGAAGCTTTACGGGCACGAGCACCAGCAGCTTTGTTGTTGTTCTCTACTTGCAGAGCAGCGTTTTCCTGGAACAACGCAATTTGTTCGTTGATACTTGTCAATAATGTTTTCATAATTCTTTTTTTTCTTATAAAATTCTCCACAAAGGTAACCTATCAAACTATTTCTCAAAAATTATCGAGGTTTTTATTTGATTTTCTTGTGAAATTTCCTCCTACATCTCGTCTCATCGTTTAAAGTCTGGATGTAAACACTCCACCGGGAGATCTCACGGAATAGAGTCAGGGCTTATAATCATCGTAAGGAGTTATTATCAAGGATATGCTTAACGCAACTTAAAATTGCAAATAATTTATATCTCTCTACTCTTTGAAATAGTCCCCCTATTCATAAAGGAAATAGTGGTTTTATACACAATTTGGCATGGACACCGAAATATCTATTCTATGCCGCATTTTCCCGTTTCTCCACGTCCAAAGAAAGTAGGAAAATACATCAATTCGACTTTGGCGGGATTGAGATGATAACGTCCCGTATACCTCGGGACCAACTTGATAGTGAAATCATGCGATCCTTTGGATAGCTTGTGACAAAAGATTGCCACCTTTTCTTTGTGGTATTCGCGGTGTGCCTCTTTCCAGAAATCACCCCGCTCTTTGGACTCATATGCACAACCGGCAGGGATCGGTACTTCTATCATCACATAGTCGGCATCCGCATCGGCGGTGACACTCACCTTTAGATCAACGCTCTTTCCGGCTTCCAACTGAGTGACAACACTATCTTTGCGGTAGAATGCCGTTTTTACGGAAAAACCTTCAGACATCTTTTCCGGATCATGATTCCACTCTTGCTGATAGACG
>JBAYRG010000271.1:0-4502 GCA_041676805.1 Proteiniphilum sp. | reverse complement strand
GGAGATGATATTGGGAGCCGTAGCGAGGCTCATCAGGTCGCGGATCTCCGAGGAACGGAGATTGGTCACGCTGGTTGCAAATCGGGGCATAGTTGTTGATGTGATGATTTACTGATGTCTTTACTCTTTATTCTGTTCAAAGTTGATAAATATCAGACTGGGACAACAGTTTCACTCCTTTTTTTTCCAGTAACTCACTCACTCCAGGTATATCTGCTGTACGGATTACAGCCAGCGCCACATCCCGGTTCGAGAAAGCGTACATATAATCCACGTTGATATTTTCTTCGGTCAGGATCTTCAATATCCGGTAGAGCGAACCCGGCTCGTCGGGTATGTTTACGCAGATTACATCGGTCAATCCGATCGAAAATCCGGCTTTTTCCAGTATTTCCTTCGCCAGTCCCGGCCTTCCCACTACCATGCGCACAATGCCATAATCGGTGGTTTCTGCCAGATTCATCGCGGTGATGTTCACATCATGTTCGGCCAGAATACGGGTGAGTCCTGTAAGACGTCCCGACCGGTCTTCCAAAAAAACGGATAGTTGTTGTATATGCATACCATTGGTTGTTTTATGGTTTTTGTCTTTTTTCCTTTACACTTTCGTTGAACCTGAGATTGTCACTAAAGCGCAAAATATGGCCAGTCGGAGATTGAGTTGCTATCGAGCTCTTTAGTCACAATCGAATTCATCGGACTATATGGAAATCTATTTCCTGTGGTCAATAATTCGTTTTGCCTTTCCTTCGGAGCGTTCTATGCTGTGGGGTTCCACTAACCGGATGGCGGCGCTGACTCCCAGCAGGCTTTTGATGTTCTGCTCGATCCGGCGCTTGATCCCTTCCAGTTCGCGGATACTGTCCGACCAGTTCTTCTCGTCGATCTCCACCAGCACTTCCAGTGTGTCGAGGTTGTTTTCCCTCCGGACGATCAGTTGATAGTGCGGTGAGGTTTCCGACATCTCCATCAGTACCGATTCCACCTGCGACGGGAAAACATTCACGCCGCGGATAATCAGCATGTCGTCGCTGCGACCCAGGCATTTCTCCATACGTACCAATGTCCGCCCACAGGCACATTTCTCCCGGTAGAGCCGGGTGAGGTCGCGTGTCCGGTAACGCAACAGGGGCATTGCTTCCTTGCTTACGGTGGTAAATACCAATTCTCCTATCTCGCCGTCGGGCAACACTTCCAATGTTTCGGGATGGATGATTTCGGGGATGAAATGATCTTCGAAGATATGGCTGCCACACTGGCATTCACACTCCATGGAGACCCCCGGGCCGATCACTTCGCTCAGCCCGTAGATGTCGTATGCTTTTATGCGTAACAATTTTTCTATCTCCTTGCGCATCTCGTTGGTCCACGGTTCCGCACCGAAAACGCCGACCCTCAGTTTCACATCCTCCGGTGATATCCCCTCTTTCAGGATGCTCTCGCCCAGATGTGCCGCGTAAGAGGGTGTACAGGCCAGGACGGTCGCATTGAAATCGGTCATGAACTGTAACTGTTTCCTGGTGTTTCCGCTTGAGATAGGAATGACTGTCGCACCCACTCTCTCCGCACCGTAATGCAGTCCCAGCCCTCCGGTAAAGGGTCCGTAGCCATAGGCCACCTGGATGGTGTCTCCGCTGTGGATGCCTGCCATGGCGAGGCTTCGTGCCACCACCTCCGACCAGATATCTATATCCTGCCGGGTATAGCCTACCACTGTTGGCTTGCCGGTTGTCCCACTCGACGCGTGTATCCGTACTACGTCACTTTGGGGTACTGTGAAGAGCCCGAAGGGATAATTTTCCCTCAGATCCTCCTTGGTGGTGAAGGGGAGCTCCTTGAGCTGATCCACACTGCCTATGTCTCCCGGTTCAATTCCTTTCTCTTTGAATCGATTCCTGTAAAATGGCACGTGATCATACATCCGTTGTATCATCCGGGAGAGTTGGCCACTTTGCAGTTGGTGCATCTGTTCTCTCTCCGCACACTCCCTTTCGGGATTCCAAATCATCTTATTGAATTGCATATTTTCAAGGGTGTTCTCATTTTGCCGGACGGGTCTCGTTCCGGATCATTCTATTCTGTTGCATAATCTCTTCCGAGCCTGAAGGCTTTTATATTCATATTGACCATCTCTTCTCCTTTTCTCCCGAAAAACATTCCGATTGCTTTTTCCAGTTCAGCTGCTTCCATTCCTATGTAAGGGGAAGCGGCTCCCAGCATCACCACATTGAAACTCTTCGGGCTTCCTGCCTTTCTGGCCAGGGTGCCGGCTTCTACCGATAGATATGCGGCCGATTCCTTGATGGTATCCATCAGTTTCTCCTCCTCCGGATAGTGGATGATATTCTTATAGGGTTCGGTAGCGGTCACAATAACGCCTTCGGGTGAGAGGTAGGGGAGGTAACGGAGTGCCTCCATCGGCTCTATCGACAGGATCAAGTCTGCTTTGCCGAGTGGGATCAGGTCTGAATAGATCTCTTCCGATGAAATACGCAGGTGCGATTCCACTGCCCCGCCACGCTGACTCATGCCGTGCACTTCGGCCTGTTTCATATGCAGCCCCAGGTTCATTGCCGCCAGGTCGATAATCGAGGCAATGGTCAATATTCCCTGGCCTCCGACGCCGGCGATGATTATATTTTTGGATTTCATAATCTCAAGATTTCAAAATTCTTTATTTCTCCACTTCTTAACTTCAGACTTCTTTTTTAATTTGTCATCATCACTCCTTCCCGAAGTTCGGGACAAGTTGTTCCGATTTCCCGATAAATCGGGACAGGCTATCGGAATCATCAAATCATCACATCAGTAAATCATCACATCATTTCCTGGCTGTCTGCACACACTCCCGCTGGGCGATGATGACGGAGACACCCTGGTAATCGAGTTCTTCTTTCAATATTCTACTGTTTTCCTCGAGATTCTTTTTGAGTGGCGTGATCGTCCGGATATGTTCTTCTTCTACTCCGATTCCCTTGCATATAGTATGGAAACGACCTGTTCCCGCGGAATTTTGTCCTCCCGTCATTGCGGTGGTCCCATTATCGGATATGATGACGGTCATGGGTGATTTGTCGTTTACCGCATCGAGCAATCCTGTTATTCCCGAATGGGTGAAGGTGGAATCTCCTATCACACATAGGGCGGGACGCATCCCTGCATCTGCTGCTCCCTTCGCCATGGTGATGGCTGCTCCCATATCCACGCAGGTGCTGATGGCATTGTAGGGTGGTAACGCTCCCAGGGTGTAACATCCTATGTCGCCGAAAACGTGGTGTTCGGGGTACTCTTCCATCACCCGGTTGACAGCATCGAACAGGTCCCTGTGGCTGCACCCTTTGCACAACATGGGCGGCCTGCCTGCCACTATGCCCGGTATGGCGCGTGTTTCTCCGGTATCCACCTTCAGCGCTTTGGCCAATAGGTTGGGGGAGAGTTCTCCCGTCCGGGGCAGCGCGCCGTCTAACCGTCCACGGAATTTCCGGTTTCCGAAATATCCTTTCAGTAGTTCTTCGTAGACTGGATATCCCTCTTCGGCAATCAGGATGTCGGAATATTTTTCGGTAAATTGTGAAATTAATTTCTCAGGAAGAGGATACTGGGATATTTTGAGTACCGCCACCGGCAGGTTGTACGACTTGATCACCTCCATCGCGTAGTTGTATGCGATGCCGAAAGCGATCACCCCCATTGGCCCTTTTCCTTCAGTTATCCTATTAAAAATGGAAGAGTCGGAGATATCGTTCAATTCCTGTTGTTTTTCGATTAACCGCTGGTAATTTTTCCGGGCGTTTGCAGGCAAGAGTATCCATTTGGCTTTATCGCCGGAAGGATTCAAAGCGTTTTGTTCCCGGGGAATTACCCGTGCAATAGCCGCACGTGAATGGGAGAGTCGGGTCGGGATACGCAGCATCACCGGCAGTTCCATTTTTTCCGACAACTCGAATCCATAACGTGTCATGTCATAGGCTTCCTGCTGGTTGGCCGGCTCCAGTACCGGGATCATTGCGAATTTGGCGTATACCCGGCTATCCTGTTCGTTTTGGGATGAATGCATGGAAGGATCGTCCGCCACTGCTACCACCAATCCTCCGTGTATGCCGGTGACGGCAGCATTCATGAATGCGTCGGCGGCCACGTTCAATCCCACATGCTTCATGCAGGTGAGGCTTCGTTTGCCGGCGTACGACATTCCCAGCGCGGCCTCGAAAGCTGTCTTTTCGTTTGTCGCCCAGGCCGACCGTACCGATGTCCCGTCCGTCGGTTGCGACCGTTGTATAAACTCCCCAATTTCGGTGGAAGGGGTACCCGGGTATGCGTATACTCCCGATATTCCGGCATCCAATGCAGCTTGCGCAATGGCTTCGGCTCCCAATAGTAACTGTTTGTGCATATCTTTTAGTTTGGTTCCTGTAGATTGCAAAATATACAGAAATCCTGCTCAATAGTGTGTTTTTGTTCTTAAATCGACGATTTAGGTTGCAAATATAGTGAAAGCCGAG
>JBAYRG010000270.1:0-4511 GCA_041676805.1 Proteiniphilum sp. | reverse complement strand
TTCCGACGGGACACACAGTCATTCGGCAAGTGAAGAAGGAGACCTCCATTCGACGGATGCTGGGCATGATCACGACCATTCTTCCGGAGAAACGGATGAGATTTACTTCTCCCCAACAGGCCGAAGTGGTCGGTCTGGAAACAGAGCAGGTCGCACCCGGTTCGTTCAGCTACGTGATCAAGACCAGCGGACATATCCAGGCGGCACAGGGAGATGAGGTGATTATCGCGGCGACCTCCAATGGGATTGTCTCATATACCAATTCCTCCCTTACCGATGGGAGCGCTGTCAAGTCCGGTCACTCCATCGTGACCATATCCGCCAAAGACCTTCTTGAAGGGGAACCATCGGCCAAAGCCAAGATAGAGTTCGAAACGGCCGAGAAGGAGTTCCAGCGGGCAGAACTGTTGGTCAAGGATCAGATTATTTCCACCAAAGAGTTTGAACAGGCCCGTCTCCGCTACGAAACCGCCAAGACGACCTATAATGCGCAGGCATCGAATATGACCGCCCAGGGTGTGAGGGTCACCTCCCCCATCAACGGATATATCAAAAACCGGATGGTGGCGCAGGGAGAGTATGTGTCGGTGGGGCAACCCATTGCGACCGTCTCCCAGAACAGGCGGCTACAACTGCGGGCGGAAGTGTCGGAAAAAGATTTCAAGAGAGTCAAAAATATTACCTCGGCCAATTTCAAACCGGCTTACGACGATCAGGTCCATCGACTTTCCGATTTGAACGGACGGCTGTTGTCGTTCGGCAGATCGGCGGACGGACAATCATTCTTCATTCCCGTCACGTTTGAATTCGACAATGTGGGCGACTTCCTTCCGGGTGCTTTCTCGGAAGTTTATCTGTTGGCCAATCCGCAAGAGGATGTGATCTCGGTACCCGCCTCATCCCTCACCGAAGAGCAGGGACTCTATTTCGTCTACCTGCAATTAGAAGAGGAGCATTACAAGAAACAGGAGGTCACCCCCGGTCAAAGCGACGGTACAAGAGTACAAATCGTTTCGGGGCTGAAACCGGGTGACAAGGTGGTCACCAAAGGAGTTTATCAGGTGAAGCTGGCAGCTATTTCGTCGGTGATGCCGGAAGGGCACCATCATCACTAACCACAAAGAGGAATCGCTATGCTGAACAAGATAATCAAATTTTCGCTGAACAACCGGATGGTGGTGTTAGTCGCCGCCGTCCTGCTGATGGTCACGGGATTATATACCGCCAGCAATATGGAGGTGGATGTGTTTCCCGACTTGAACGCGCCGACTGTCGTGGTGATGACCGAAGCACAGGGGATGGCACCCGAAGAGGTGGAACAGTTAGTCACCTTCCCCATAGAGACTGCCCTGAACGGGGCGACCGACGTGCGTCGTGTCCGCTCCTCTTCCACCACCGGATTCTCGATCGTATGGGTGGAGTTCGACTGGGGAACCGATATTTACCTCGCCCGCCAAATCGTCTCCGAGAAACTGTCCGAAGTGAGAAACGCACTTCCTGATTATGTCGGCAACCCCACCTTGGGACCGCAATCCTCCATCCTGGGCGAGCTGATCACCATCGGGCTGACCTCCGACTCCACTTCGCTCAGGGATCTGCGCACATTGGCCGACTGGACCATCCGCACACGACTGCTATCTATCGGCGGCGTGGCACAGGTGACCGTCATCGGCGGCGAGATCAAAGAGTACCAGATATTGCTGAATCCCGGAAAGATGAAACATTACGACATCAGCCTGGATGAGGTGATCAACGTGGTGCAGGGCATGAATCAGAACGCTTCGGGAGGCGTGTTGTACGAATACGGGAACGAGTATATCATCCGTGGCATCCTCTCCACCAACCAGGTGGAAGCATTGGGAAAATCGGTGGTGAAGAGTGTGGACGACCTGCCTATATTGATTGAAAATATCGCCGACGTGCAAATTGGCGATAAGGCTCCCAAATTGGGAGTCGCCTCCGAAAAAGGGAAACCGGCCGTATTGGTGACAGTCACCAAACAGCCCAACATCAACACGGTGGAGCTGACCCATAAGATAGACCACGCGTTGGCGGATATCCAACAGAATCTTCCCGCCGACGTGAAGGTGAGTAGCGACATCTACCGCCAATCCCGTTTTATCGAGAGCTCCATCAGCAATATCCAAAAAGCGTTATTGGAAGGAGGGATTTTCGTGGTGATTATCCTCTTTATCTTCCTGATGAATGTGCGAACGACGGTTATTTCCCTGGTCACCATTCCGCTCTCGTTGGTATCGGCGATTTTGGCCCTGCACTTCATGGGGCTGACCATCAACACCATGAGCCTGGGCGGTATGGCCATCGCCATCGGGTCGCTGGTCGACGACGCGATTGTGGATGTGGAAAATGTCTTCAAGCGATTGCGGGAAAACCGGCTCAAACCGAAAGAGGGGCAGAGAAGCGTGAGAGCGATCGTATATGAGGCATCGAAAGAGGTACGCATGCCCATCCTCTACTCCACTTTTATCATCATCGCCAGTTTCGTTCCGTTGTTTTTTCTTTCCGGAATTGAAGGGCGTATGCTGGTACCCCTCGGCATCGCATTTATCGCGGCACTCACCGCATCCACCATCGTCGCATTGACGCTGACACCGGTACTGTGCAGTTACCTGTTGGGAAAATCGAGGAAGGGAGATGATGCTCCCGAGAAGGAGGCTTTCGTCGCCAGGAAGCTGAAAGTGGTTTACCGGCATGCGTTGAGCTGGTCGCTCAACCATAAAAAATGGGTGTTGGGCGGCACCGGAGCAGTGGTGGTGGCAGCGATCATCCTCTTCTTCACCCTTGGCCGCAGCTTCCTCCCTCCGTTCAACGAAGGATCATTCACCATCAGTGTCAGTACCCTTCCCGGCATCTCGTTAGAGGAGTCGGACAGGCTGGGGCGGATAGCGGAAGAGTTGCTACTCTCCATTCCCGAAATACAGACGACCGGCCGCAAGACCGGACGAGCCGAACTGGATGAACATGCCTTGGGTGTGAACCTGTCGGAGATCGAGGCGCCATTCATTTTGGACAAGCGCTCAAAAGAGGAGCTGTTGGGAGAAGTGCGGGAGAAACTGAAACTGCTTCCCGGCGCAAATATCGAAATCGGACAACCGATATCGCACCGTATCGACCATATGCTCTCGGGCACTATGGCGAATATCGCCATCAAGCTGTTCGGCACCGACCTCAACCGGATGTACAGTATCGGCAACCGGATCAAAGCGGCTATCGAGGAGGTGGAAGGGATTGCCGACCTGAATGTGGAGCAGCAGATCGAGCGACCGCAGTTGAAGATAGAGCCCAGACGGGAACTGCTGGCGAAATACGGCATCTCACTGCCCGAATTCGGAGAGATCATCAATGTGATGCTGGCCGGTGAAGCGGTCTCCCAGGTCTATGAGGGGAATAACACATTCGATCTCACCTTGAAGGTGAACGATGAGAGTCGGTCGACCATGGATCAGATCAAAAACCTGATTGTGGATGCCAATGGCCGGAAAGTGGCATTGGAAAATATTGCGGAGATCACCTCCTCCACCGGTCCCAACACCATCAACCGGGAGAACGTCTCGCGCAAGTTGGTCGTCTCGGCAAACGTAGCCGGTCGCGATTTGAGGGGAGTGGTCAACGATATCCAGAAGATAGTCGGAGAAGAGATCGATCTGCCCGAAGGGTATCATATCGAGTATGGCGGCCAATTCGAGAGCGAGCAGGCGGCCTCCCGGATGCTGCTGATCACCTCCCTCTTCTCCATCATGGTGATCTTCTTACTGCTCTATGCCCAGTTCAAGAGTGTGAGGCAGTCGACGGTGATACTGCTCAACCTGCCGTTGGCATTGATCGGAGGGGTATTTGTCATCTTCTTCACCAACGGGGAGCTGAGTATCCCCGCCATCATCGGATTTATATCGCTTTTCGGCATCGCCACTCGGAACGGGATGTTGTTGATCACCCGGTATAACGATTTACAGAAAGAGGGGCATTCAAAATTTGAGAGCGTCATGATCGGTTCATTGGATCGACTCAATCCCATCCTGATGACCGCATTGACATCCGCCTTGGCGCTGATCCCCCTTGTGATAGGTGGCGACTTGTCGGGTAACGAGATACAAAGCCCGATGGCGAAGGTCATCCTGGGCGGACTACTCACTTCCACCTTCCTGAACGGTTTTATCATTCCGATCATGTATCTGATTACCGATAGGAAAAAGGTTAAAACAGCGACTTTACAAGACGACAATTTTTAATTAAGCTATTCAGATGAAGACTATTATAACAACCCTGTTGGTATTGTTTGCAGGTACCAACTTGAATGCCCAGACAAATATTAATTCCCTGTTGACTTCGATAGAGGAGAACAATACCACCCTGCAATCGCTTCGGGAAAGTGCGGAGGCGCATAAATTGGAGAACAAGACCGGTATCTATCTCGAAAATCCGGAAGTCGGTTTTGACTACCTCTGGGGTAACCCGTCGGATATAGGCAAACGTACCGATTTCAGCGTGAT
>JBAYRG010000269.1:0-4537 GCA_041676805.1 Proteiniphilum sp. | reverse complement strand
ATTTCCGGCGGCGCATCATTGGGAGTCACCTTTGCCATTGTGGCAGGACTACACCTGCTCAATATCCTGTTCCTGCCGTTAGCAGGGTTTATCGGTGCTTTCGCAACTATCTTTCTTGTATATACCCTCAGCCTTGGAAGGGGCGGACTCAGTGTCAATCGCATGCTACTTATCGGCGTCATGATCAGCTTCATTTCCTCTTCGCTGATGATGTTTCTCATGTCCGTCACTTCCACAGACAATATTCACGGCATTGTTTTCTGGATCATGGGTTCGCTCAACGAATCGAACAATACCATGATCACGGTAATGATCGTACTTTCACTGTTTTGCCTGATCGTATCGTATCTGTTTGTGATGCCCCTCAATGCACTGCGACTGGGAGAGGAAAAAGCCAGACACCTGGGATTTAACGCAAACAGTGTGATCCGTATCCTGTTTATTGTCACATCGTTGCTTACCGGTGCATGTATTGCCATAGCGGGAATCATAGGTTTCGTGGGCCTGGTTATCCCACATATCGTACGTCTGTGGGTGGGTACCGACTACCGCATACTGCTTATCTCATCCTTTCTGAGCGGCAGCATATTCCTGATCCTGTGTGATGTAATGGCACGTACTATTATCTCGCCCAATGAACTCCCTATCGGAGTAATTACCGGTATTGTCGGCGGTGTGGTCTTTATCGTTTTATTGAGTAACTCAAGACGGAAAAAAGTCAGATAATGTACCAATCGAAGCGTGACGAAGATCCCGGCCCGACGAAATATGTCAATGTGCCTAATCCCGATAACTTGTCCCAATTTATCGGGAAATCGGAACAGGTAGCGGTGATGTGTTTATTTCACTTTTAATTTTCATAATTGGTAATTAATTGGTAATTGGTAATTTAACATGATTCCTTTCCTCGACATACAAAATCTCTCCTGCGGGTATAACAACGGCTTCCGGGTACATAGTATCAACTTGTCACTCAATGAAGGATCGTTTGCCGGAATCATCGGGCCCAACGGATCGGGGAAAACCACGCTCTTCAGGGGAATCTCAGGTACGTTACCCCTAAAGGATGGATATATCCTGCTTGAAGGAATTGATTTGTCGAAACTTACATGGAGGGAAAAAGCACAAAAGCTTGCCATCGTTTCACAATTCTCAGAAATGGCGGAACTGTCGGTAGAGGAATATGTATTGATGGGACGACTCCCCTATCGTCAACAATTTCAGTTCTTCGACAGGAAAGAAGATATCGAGATAGCGCATCACTACATGCATCTGACCAACACTTATCGCCTGCGTAATAAGTCGATGACAGAGTTGAGCGGCGGTGAGCGACAAATGGCCAATATCGCCTGTGCTCTGTCGCAACACCCGCGCCTGTTACTACTCGATGAACCTACATCACATCTCGACATCACCCATCAGATACGGTTTATGAATCTGATCCAGCGGCTGAACGAAGAGATGAAACTGAGCGTGATGATGATCGTACATGATCTCTCACTCGCCGCCGAATATTGTGACTTCCTACTGATAATGAAAGAGGGGATGACCTTCTGCCAGGGGACACCCGAAGAGGTAATAACCTATGAGCATATCGAAAAGGTGTACGATACGGTGGTGATCGTAAAAACCAATCCCGTATCGGGCAAACCGGTGGTCTTTCCCGTATCCGAACAACGATTGAAAAACGGTAAGAAATAAGACGTCAAAACTCAGACCATTTCATTGTTCAATCCCAAATAAAAGTAGTACCTTTGCACCGCTTTCGGGTATAAAGGAATTCGGTAATTTACCGTAAGTAAAGAAGCCGAAGCTGTACCCGCAGCCGTATGTTCTCTATGGTTAGACTATTCCGAATATGTAGGATATAGTCTCACTGACAAGGTTCTCCGACGCAAAAAATGCGAAAGTCACTGTCCCGATAAATTAGGATGGGAAGGCAACGGATAACCGGGAACGAGCCGGAAGACCTGCCCGAAAGCATCAGCCATGCAAGCTTTCGGGATAAAAGCAGCGTTGAGATCATTTCCGGCTCCTATATCCCCAACCAGCCGGAATTTCACGACACACTCTCCCTCGAAAGTTTATGGTTCAAACATGTTTCACTGTTTAACTGTAAATTTTTTTATGAACAAAAGATTTTTTTCGGGCGTCATCGCCCTGTTTTTCGCCGGCACATTCCTCCAGGCGCAGGAATCCGCTGAGAAGTCGTATGACCTGGATGAAGTGGTGGTCACTGCCACCCGTATGGGTCTTCCCCTCAAGAACGTTCCACAGAAGGTGGAGATCATCGACAGTAAAAAGATAGCTATGGTACAGGCAGACAATGCTGCCGACCTGTTGAAACGAACGGTAAACCTCGATATCATAGAATATCCGGGGGCCTCATCGGCGGTGGGTATGCGCGGATTCGCACCTTCCGCCCACAACCGGAATTATACGCTGGTACTGATAGACGGCAAACCGGCTGGTACGACTAATCTCACCTCTATCCCCACAGACTTTATCGAGAGAGTTGAAGTGGTAAAAGGCCCTTACTCCGTGTTGTATGGATCAGATGCGATGGGTGGTGTGATCAATATCATCACACGCAGGCCGGACAACATGCGGACTGGTAATATAAGCATCAGCGCAGGAAATTTCGGACAGACCAATCTCAACGGGTATGCATCGGGAGGCATTTCCGATAATATTTCCCTGGCAGTCGGTTTTTCAAGAAAAGCAGAGGACAAAGACTATCGCATCGGAAAGAAAAACCTACTCTCTATGACAGAAACAGAAGAGCTCATCCTCGACAAAAAATCATATGGCGACGTGATGACCAATACCCAATACCAGATCAACCAGTTCATGGGAAAACTGAACATTGGGTTCAATGAACTATGGAGCGCCGATTTATCGGGAATATTCGTCACTTCAAACGATATTGAAACGCCCGGTAATTACTGGCATTCATACGGTTTGAGCAAGAAAGACTTCGACCGTACCAATACCATGCTCGATATCCAACAAAAAACTTTCAACAATACATTACTTATCTCACCCTATTATTCCGTATACAACGAGAGTAATTACGACAACAATACGGAGGAGGGGTTTATCAACTCCAAAGAATCGGTCAAGCAGTACGGGTTAAAACTAAGTGATACGCATATCTGGGGCGACTTTCAACTGGTCGGGGGAATCGATCTGGATGCGTTGAATGTTTCTTCCGAGCGATTTACCGATAAGTTAACGCCTACAAATCCCTACCGGCCCGATCATAGCAGCATGGCCTCGTCGGCATTTGTGCAGGGTGCATACACCATAGGGGATCTTTTTATAAATGCCGGCATTCGTTATAACTATACGAATTTCACGCTGAAAGCCGATGATTTTCTGGGGAATGAAAAGAAGAGCACCGGTTATTCTAACCTCAATCCTTCGGTGGGTATTAAATATTTCCTCACCCCATTGCTGAATATCCATGCCAGCGCAGGAAATGCGTTTTATGTCCCCGACGCCTATAAAACAGCCGGGAGGTATCAGGTTGGAAACACACAATATAGGGGAAATAAAGACCTGAAGGCGGAAACATCCACCTCATTCGATTTCGGAATTAATATATCCAGTAATGAATGGCTGAATATTGATGCGACCTATTTTCATGCGCTCTACAAAAATAAAATTGTCAATGATAACAAGACCGATAAGGAGACCAATGAAAAGTATACTACCTATGCCAATGCCGACAGAGGCAGGATGAACGGCTTGGAAATCATGTTCTCTTCCGATATAGCCAAAGCATTCCAGTCACGCTATAGCCTCGAACTATATGCAGGTATCACACACCTGTTTAACAATAAGTTTGATGAGATAACGGGTAAAAATACACCGGATGAAAAAAAACTGACCAAGGATATGTTATATGTCCGCCGCACCACTGGAAATTTCGGGATCACATTCGATACCAGTACCGGTTTTGTCACCCGCCTAAACGCCCGCTATATCGGAAAACGGCTCGAAAACGACTGGATGGCATGGGATAATCTTCGCCCCGATATAAAACCTGAAGACTACTACACCAAAAGCGACTATGAAGCGACTGATCAGATCCTCCAACATTCGGCGCACCTGGTATTCGATTATTCAGTCCACTACAACGTAACGCCTCAGGCACGTGTCGGGATTTCCGTATCCAACCTGTTCGATGAAAACTACACTGAAAAAGACGGATACAATATGCCGGGACGCAGCATTATGGGTTCGGTTAGCTATATGTTCTAATCAATTCACTACATTTGTATCCAGGTCGTACAAAGATTGAATGTTGAGTATAAGAATAAATCGAAAAACCAATGAAGGAGATTATTTTTATTACAGGCGGACAACGATCGGGGAAAAGCCGATTCGCACAAGAGTTGGCGGAATATTTTTCCGCCAACCCGATATATCTGGCTACCGCCCGCCATTGGGACGATGATTTCGAACAACGTATCCGCCGCCATCAGACCGACCGGGGCGAGCAATGGGAAACCATCGAAGAAGAGAAACGGTT
>JBAYRG010000268.1:0-4542 GCA_041676805.1 Proteiniphilum sp. | reverse complement strand
TCGGATGTGGTGGATAGCGTAGTTGTGCCGGTCACACCTGTGAGAAAGTGGCAGGTGAATTTTGTACAACACAGCCATACCGATATCGGTTATACCCGGCCTCAGCATGAGATCCTCTCGGAGCACATGCGCATTATTGATTATGCCCTTGATTATTGCGATCTGACCGATAATATGCCAGACGATGCAAAGTTTCGTTGGACATGCGAGACAGCCTGGTCGGTGAGTGAGTATATCCGTACACGTCCAAAGGAACAGGTGGCGCGACTGAAAAAACGGATTGACGAAGGGCGTATAGAGGTGACAGCCATGTACTTCAATTACGATGAACTCCCCGGAGAGCAGGAACTGGCCTATTCGCTCTATCCCCTGAAGCAATTCAAAGAAGAAGGAATCAAGGTACAGACGGCCATGCAAAACGACGTGAATGGGATTGCCTGGAGTTTCAGCGAGTTCTTCCCGGAGTTGGGTGTAAAGTACCTGATCATGGGTACACATGGGCACAAGGCATTGATTTCTTTTGACAAGCCCACCGCTTTCTGGTGGGAGTCGCCTTCCGGTAAAAAAATCCTTACATTCAGGGCAGAACACTATATGTATGGCAATTTCATGCAGATTGAAAAAGGTGATTTTGGGGTTTTTGAAGCAAAGATGTTTGCATACCTGCATGATCTCGACCGGAAAGGATATCCGCATGATATTACTGCCATACAGTTTTCGGGTTATTTTACCGACAATTCACCTCCCTCGATTGCCGCATGTGAAATGATTCGTCGATGGAATGAGAAATATGCTTACCCTACGTTCCGTCTTGCAGTGGCTTCCGAATTCATGGAAATTGTGGAAAGGGAATTCGGTGATCAGGTAGCGACTTATCGTGCCGCCTGGCCGGACTGGTGGACGGATGGCTTTGGGTCGGCAGCACGTGAAGCAGCTGTAACGCGTTATGCACAAGCCGATATGATATCCAATCAGATATCATTATCCATGGCTAAAATATTGGGAGCCGATATTCCTTCCACAATATATGATGAGATTGACCAGGCCAATAAGGCGTTGCTGTTTTATGGCGAACATACGTTCGGTTTCCATGCCAGTGTCTCCAATCCGTTCCATGCCGAAAGTATGCAGCAGCAACAACATAAGGCAGCATATGCATGGGAGGCGTATCGTCGGTCGCCACCCATCGGGGAGACTGCCATGGGATTACTCCAAAGCTATATACCCCGTAAGAAGGAATACGGAAGTATTGCCGTGTTCAATCCGCTTAATTGGGAAAACAGCACATATACGGTGATTTATGCCGACCATGAAGTCATACCGCTCAACAAAGAGGTTACCGTCAAAGATGAATATGGGAACAAGGTGAAAATGCAACTGATCCGTTCCTATACAGATGCGACTTACTGGGCCTTATGGGTGGAGAAGATCCCGCCCTTGGGCATGAAATACTATACCATCAGCATTGAAGAATCCAGTCCCGACTCAAAAATAACCCATAAGGAGGCGATTGATGTGATTGAAAATCAATGGTACAGCATCCGGTTAGATACAAGCAAAGGTGTTGTGACTGAATGGTGGGATAAGGCACTCGGTAAGAACCTGATCTCATCGGATACACAATGGTCGATGGGAGAATTGATCTATGAAACTGATCAGAACCCGCGTGGATCTCTGGATCGCTTCAAGCCCGGCAATTATCGGCGTGTTGCACCTGATGAGATGATCTATGAAGGTTTTGTGGAAGGTAATATATGGGATACATATCAATTCAGGGGAACCACTACGGCAGGTGAGGGAAAAGATAACTTCAGGTTTGAACTGAGGGTTTTCAAGACATGCAAGCAGGTCAACTTCGTCTATAAGCTCAATAAGAAATTAACGACTGATCCGGAGGCGGTATATGTCTCGTTTCCGTTTGAATTGGAAGAGGCCAAAATATTTTTTGATGTGCCCGGCGGAACGATAGAAGCTGTGAGAGATCAAATTCCCGGTTCCGTAAATGATTGGAATACGGTACAGAATTTTGTGTCAGTGCGGAATAATTCAGCTCAAATTGTATTGGGGAGCAGAGAAATTCCGTTGATGCAGTTTGGCAATATCAATCTTGGTCGCTTTCAAAAAGATGCGGTTCCGGAATCCAACCATATCTTTACCTGGCCGATGAATAATTATTGGATTACCAATTTTGATGCTTTTCAGTTTGGTGAGTTTGAATGGAGTTATTATCTCACCTCTTTCGCCAATCCATCTGTGGGAGATGCTACCCGGTTCGGGTGGAGTAACAGGATCCCTTTACAAAACAGGGTATTTCCTCCTGGTGTGACCAACAATCTTCAACCTTTGGATAAGTCTATCCTGACGATAAGTGCACCTAATGTGCTCTTGGTGAATATGGTCCCTGTAAAAGGAGAAAATGCTGTTATCCTGCAACTGAGAGAGAGCGACGGACGGAATGCGGAGATTATTATTTCGTCTGCCTATCATAAAAAATTGGTAGTAACCGAATGTACTCCCCTGGGAGAAGAGTTACCCCGAAAAAAAGGGATCAGGATAAAGGCTTGGGAAAATAAATTTGTGAAAGTGAAATTGTAATTGTAATACGATTTGGTTTTGGATCAATAAAGAGAGAAATTTATTCAATTATATAGGTACGGTAAATGGTAAATGGTAAATGGTAAATGGTAAATGGTAGATGATCTGATATGAGGAAATTAAACAGATTTTTTGTGGTTGCTGAAATGTTATTTATTGCCGGCTTTTTGCTGGTGACTGTTTCCTGCAGACGAGAGCGACCGGATGTGATCGGTGTATATGATCTGAAATATACGCTTGGGTACGATTTCAAAGATAATCAACAAATACTTTCCCTATGGGACGATATCCATGCGGTATCCACACTCCAGGGTGTCGTGAACAGGGAAGCTCCCCGGCTGTTCGTCAATTATGTGGTACAATCGGGAATCGAGATCGACAGCTATTGGTGGAATAAATACAGGCAGACGGGTGAGTGGCTATGCGGGAGAGATACGATAGTCTATAATGATATTGTGGAACTGGTAGGATCATTTAAGCATGATATCGACGGCGTCGTTTTGTATGATGCTGATATTGCTGCTACCAGTAATGTTGCTTCAGCAGTTGCCGGTATTGAGAACCTGATTGCGATCAGGTATGACGATTCGCCAAACAGCCTGTATTCCAGATTGATATTAAGTGGTCCAAAGTTAAAAGTAAAAGTGAGATTGCTCAATGAAGACGGATCATCGATGTTTACAGGCCAGGGCACTATTCCTGGCACTGAGAGGGAGTCGACCGGATCGTTGAAAAATGATCCCTATATTTGGTT
This sequence comes from Proteiniphilum sp., assembly GCA_041676805.1. Taxonomy (GTDB): domain Bacteria; phylum Bacteroidota; class Bacteroidia; order Bacteroidales; family Dysgonomonadaceae; genus Proteiniphilum. Next base: position 1,193 of record JBAYRG010000268.1, on the reverse strand, counting down.
TATTGAAAGGTATATGAAGACCAACCGCTGTAACGGAGAGTTCGGCGCTTACTATATCGACCAGAAATGGCGTGACAAGCCTACTGCTACCGTCATCAACCATCATACCCTTACCAATCATGATTTCTTTGTGAGTCAAAAAGCCTTTTTCTTCGATCTTTCTCCCTGGGGGGATGAACCCGCCACCGATGATCCGACACAATCGGTGGGGATCGATTTAGCGACGTTGAAAGAGTTCCTCTCCGAAGCATACCGCTTGAATGGGGGAGAAAAAATGTGCCATATCGGAGGTTTTCCTGCCTGGGCATTCAAATATACCGAACGTGCCGGTGGCAATCATGGCGATGTAGCCACCGAATGGGAGTTCAGTCGTGTCATTAGTGCCTATAATGCCTTCAAGGATGCCGATGCCATTGGTTATGGTGCTTTGGCGAATGCCTCTTTCTGGCAGCATTTCCCGTTGGAGGAAACATACGGACAGAAATGGGTTACACATCAAGAGTTGAAAGAACGTGGTTATTTAACGGAAAACGGGGAGGTAGATTTCAAAAATCGGCAGTTTATGATCTTTTATGTGGGTGATTATGACGCTTCCGCCTGGATTACCCAATGTACTCCCACGATATGGGATCATCCTGACCGGGGGAAACTTCCCTTGATGTGGTCTATAAGTCCTGTCTTGGAGCGCCGTGCTCCCATGGTGATGCATAACTTCCGCAAGACAGCGACCCCCAATGATTATTTTGTGGCAGCCGATAATGGAGCCGGATATCTGATGCCGGGAATGCTCCAGGAACCCCGGGATATATCAGGATTGCCATGCGGATTAGACGCATGGGCTAATCACTGCAAACCATTTTACGAAAAGTGGGGAATTACTATAACCGGTTTCGTGATTGACGGACATGCACCCGCATTAAGTCAAAAAGGATTGGATTGTTATGCGTCGTTCAGCCCCAATGGCATTGTTCCGCAAAAGGTTCCTTTAACCCTGTTGCACGGGGAGATGCCGGTATTGCGGTCGGACGAGGATATCCAGCAGCATCCCAAAGAAGCCGCGCAACGTATCGCGCAGCGGGTTGCCGACAGGCCGTTACCCTTTCATTGGTTCCGCAATATCCTGAAAACTCCCGGCTGGTATTTGGAAGTAATGGATGAACTTGAAAAGATTGATCCACAGATAGAGTTATTGG
>JBAYRG010000267.1:0-4548 GCA_041676805.1 Proteiniphilum sp. | reverse complement strand
TTTTCAAGTTGATCCCGATACGATCGATGTGAACATTCATCCTACCAAGACCGAGGTGAAGTTCGAAAACGAACAGGCGCTCTGGCAAATATTGATGGTGACTATAAAAGAGTCGCTGGGAAAGTTCAATGCGGTCCCTACTATCGATTTCGATAGGGATGACGCACCTGAAATACCGATTTATAACTCCTCTCACCCTGCATCGATGCCGAAGGTGAATGTTGATCCAGGTTATAACCCATTTCACAGTCATCGCGCAGAGACTCCGAAACCGGCAGTGCCTGCTTTTGGTTGGGAACAACTTTACAAAGGATTTGAAAGGGAAAAAGAACAGGACGAACATATAGATAGTGATGGCTCCGGCACATTGTTCAAGCCTGCCGGAGGCGACCGCAGTTTACCCGAAACGGATCTTTTTCCTGAACATTATCAGTATAAACAAAGATATATACTCACCTCGGTGAAATCGGGGCTGATGATGATTGATCAGCACCGGGCACACGTCCGCATTCTCTTCGACAAATACCTCGGACAGATAAAGAATAAGAGGGGAATAGCGCAACGGGTATTGTTCCCGGAAGTGTTGGATCTGTCGGCTTCCGAGGCGGCAGTGTTGCCATCCATTATGGACGATCTGGAAGCGCTGGGTTTTGAATTGAGCGATCTGGGCAATCATAGCTTTGCCATACAGGCAGTTCCTTCAGAAATCGAAAATGCTGCCCCTTCCTCACTGGTCCGTTCTATGATTGCCAAGAGTATCGAGACGGGAAGTGACCTGAAATCAGAAATTCAGGAATCGATAGCGCTTTCGCTTGCCAATCTCACCGCGATTCCTTATGGAAGTACGTTGACGACAGAAGAGATGTTACTCCTTGTGAATCAGCTTTTTGCATCGCCTTCCCCTACCTATACCCCCGATGGGAAGACGATCATCAGTGTGATCTCTGACGTTGAGATTGAAAAGAAAATGCAGTGATCTTTTTGTAATATAAGCGATAATTGAAACTTAATCAACCTTTTAAATTGAAAAATTATGATGCGTTATTCATACTGTGGAAATAGTGGTGTACAACTTCCTAAAATATCGTTGGGACTCTGGCATAATTTCGGATTTGTCGATAATTATGAAACCGCACGCGAGATGGTTATGTATGCTTTTGACCAGGGTGTCACCCACTTCGACCTGGCGAATAATTATGGACCGCCTCCCGGATCAGCAGAATCGAACTTCGGTAAAATTCTGAAAGAGAACCTCTCTTCCCATCGTGATGAGATGATTATTTCATCCAAAGCAGGACACCTGATGTGGGAAGGGCCGTATGGCGACGGCTCATCGAGGAAGTATCTTATGGCCAGTGTCAACCAGAGTCTCAAACGGACAGGTTTGGAATACTTCGATATTTTCTATTCACACCGCTATGATCCCAATACCCCTGTGGAGGAGACCATGCAGGCGCTGGTAGATATTGTGCGACAGGGGAAGGCACTTTACATTGGCTTGTCCAAATATCCCCCCGTGCAAGCGCGAATAGCAATGAGTTATCTGAAGGAGAGAGATGTTCCCTGTTTTATCTTTCAGGATAAATATAGCATGTTTAATCGTCAACCGGAAAAGGATATTCTGGGTATTACCGGGGAATTCGGTTCCGGATTTATAGGCTTCTCCCCACTGGCACAGGGTCTCCTTACCGATAAATACCTGCATGGCATACCCGCAGATTCCCGTGCTGCCAATCCTGCCGGTTTTCTTCAGGCAGGACAGGTGACCTCGTTGCTCGTGGACAAGGTGAGAGAGCTCAGCGTGATGGCCGTACAACGGGGACAAACCATGGCTGAGATGGCTTTGGCCTGGGCGTTGAGAGATAGTAGGGTCACCTCCCTTATTGTGGGAGCACGTAATCTGGAGCAATTGAAGGATAATCTGAAAGCGTTAAAGAACACCTCTTTCTCAATAGGAGAACTGGAACGGATTGACACTATCCTTGATGGGGCGACGCTGTGATGATATGCCAATCCCGATAAATCGGGACAGATAGTGGCAATTGAATTTGCCAATGTATGATTATTGATTAAAGATGTATGAAACGAATTGGCATTTTCTTTTTTATTTCTTTGTTGATAGTTCTCTCCTGTGGAGAAGAGGAAACCCGCCAGACGGTTCCATATGCGGCGGTCAATTTCAGGGTAGATCCCAATGGCGCTGATTATATACTTAGAAACAATCTCTCTTATAAAATATTTACAGAGAACGAGCTGCATCCGTCGACTGACCGTTTTGGCTATGCCGGTGTGTTGGTTGTCACCGATGCCAATGGCACTCTTCATGCTTTTGATCTATGTTGTCCCCATGAGGACAGCAAGCATATAATAGTCTCTCCCGAATATGACGGGAATGGGTATGGTGGTAAGGTGAAGTGTAGTGTATGTGGTTCCGTCTATGTGACTATGTTTGGTCTCGGGAATGTGGAGTCGGGTCCTTCTACGGAGTCATTGCAGCGGTATAACGTTATCCGGCTGCAAGACGGGAGTTGGCGGGTCGTCAATTGACCTTTCAGCACCCACACTTCTTGAAGAAAGCGATTATAGGGACATTAAGGGATAAATTGGAAATCTCTCTACAAAAAATCTCCGTATTGCTTTGAAATACGGAGAAACATGTATACATTTGCAGTCGCAAAAACAAAACAGCATAACCTTGCCCCAAAAAGGAGATGGAAACTAACCTTGGCAAGGATCCAGTAGGGAGGTAATTAGAGAAAAATAGAATAATTTTGCGAAAGTAGCTCAGTTGGTAGAGCATAACCTTGCCAAGGTTAGGGTCGCGGGTTCGAGTCCCGTCTTTCGCTCCAGGTGCGCTCGGATGGTGGAATGGTAGACACGCAAGACTTAAAATCTTGTGACCATTACGGTTGTGCGGGTTCAAGTCCCGCTCCGAGTACAAAAATGGCTTATAATCGGCTGATTATGAGCCGTTTTTGTTTTTACTGGGAGCAAAAATGGGGGCAAAACATTTATTTTTCAAGCTATTTTTCATTGTTTTATACCCAATTAGTTCTCTTTTATTAAAAATAGGCAAATACATTCGAGCCAATTCAGCCAAACCCAACAAAGCAATATCCACTATAAAGCAATACTATATCATTAAAAACAATCTCATCAAACTTTGAAGCAAGAAGAATTATTTTTAACTTTGAATCAAGAATTTCTCAATCAACAAACAAATTAAATATCAAGAATTATGTCAAGACTTACCGAACTTACTGTACAAAAGTTTATGGAAAAAAGGTTTGCCTTTATTGAATTAGAGTTGAATACTTTCCTAGGTATTGACGATTTATTTTATGTTGACAAGGCTTTCTTTTCAGATCAATACGATATAATAGACAATATAATTGAGTCATGCGAGTTACTCGATTCTAACATTTTAAGAAATTACAGAAACTATAACCCTAAAACAAAGTCAATCAACTACTTTTTGGATGAATTCTTTTGGGAGAATATGGATTATTCTAAACGAGAAGTAAGAAAAATTATAACATCAATTGTTGAAAGCAGAGTTTTGTGTAAGAAGGTTCATTTTAATCCATCATTAAAAGAATACATTAATGAGGGCAGAACGAGAATTACTGGAATTAGACCGCTCCGTCCTATTGAAGGGGTTAGAGAGGCAATTACAGCAAATGTAGGTGATAAACTTTATTTTTCCTATGAGACAAGCATAGCTTGTCCATGCTATGTTATAAAAAATCTAGGTCTTCATTATCGAATCATCTACTTCTCGAATAAACGTATTAATTCTAATAGCCTTAAAATTAACAAATACGATTTTGCTACTGTTGAGAAAATTGAAGTTGGAAGAATACCGGAACAAGCGATAAAACAGAAAAGGTACTAATATATAAATAAGGACATCGTAAAATAATAAACATAAAAATATGGAAAAACCTAGTCTAATATTAAAACAGTACCTTGTCATGCCCATTATAGCAACGGAAGCAAGGGTAGCCGAAATTCTAGAAGAGATAAAGAAGCCCCAATCAGACGTTGCATTAAATGGTCTTTTCTTAATGTTAGTCTCTTACATTGAGTCTATGAAAAAAGAGATACTTATCTATTTCTTAAAATATCATCCAGAAAAAATTGATACAAATACGATTGAAGTTGACAAAACATTACTAACTAAATTAGATGATTTTAATTTACTGGAAAGGTTTATAACAGATTATGTTGAAAGAATCCCTTACTGGAAACTTAAAAAATTATTTTATTCTGTATTAGAAATAGAAAAGCCTCAAAATAAAAGTGAAATAGAGAGGATTGTAAATAAAAGAAATGAGCTGATTCACAAAAATCTTGAAATGAATTACAAACTTGGTGTAGCAGGAAAAGCGTCTGTTCCAATAGAATATCTTTCAGACAGCATAAATCAATATATGAGTCCACTCCGAAAAGTCGGAGGGATAATTTAGTTGATAATTTTTTACAATAAATTATTATAAATCGGGCATGTTTTCCCGAAAAAAGTCATTGATATATTTGCGTATATTA
>JBAYRG010000266.1:0-4560 GCA_041676805.1 Proteiniphilum sp. | reverse complement strand
TGGTATAGCTCGGCACCGCAGTTTAGCGCCGTCTGGCCGCCAAAAGCCAGCAGGATGCCGTCCGGTTGTTCTTTCCGGATCACCTTTTCCACGAAATAGGGAGTGATAGGCAGGAAATAAACCCTGTCAGCCACACCCTCGGAAGTCTGGATAGTGGCGATATTCGGGTTGATCAACACTGTTTCTATCCCTTCTTCACGCATCGCCTTTAAAGCTTGTGAACCGGAGTAATCAAATTCTCCCGCTTGTCCGATCTTCAGGGCGCCGGAACCCAATAAAACTACCTTTTTAATCGATTTGTCCATTATATTGATTTACTGATTTGCAAATTTACTAATTTATTGATTCATGAGTGCAATATATATTAGTCTCATTGGCACATTGAATTATTGGCACATTAAACATACTCTCCCCAATGTTTGATCTCTATTTTATCTCGTGACATCCTGCAGAACGCCTTGATAAAGGCGCTGGCCAGACGGGCATTGGTGATCAGCGGAATATTGTAATCGATGGCGCCACGACGGATCTTGTATCCATTTGTCAACTCCCGCTCGGTAAGATTTTTGGGAATATTGATGATCAGATCAAACTTCTTCTTTGCAATCATCTCATCCACCTTCAAATCGTCATTCATTGCATCATCCGTTTCATCGGGCCATGCCACATATTGGCTTTTAACACCGTTCTCTTCCAAGAACTTTTGTGTACCACCGGTAGCATATAAATTGTAACCATGTTGCTGCAGAAGGCGACAAGCATCTAACAGGTCGACTTTCGACCGGGAACCACCGGAAGAGACCATGACATTCTTTTTGGGAATACGATATCCTACTGCCAGCATTGAGGTGAGCAGCGCATCATCGAAGTGAATACCTATGGCTCCTACTTCACCGGTGGAGGCCATATCCACACCCAGTACGGGGTCAGCTTTCTGTAATCGGATAAAGGAGAACTGAGGTGCCTTGATACCCACATAATCGAGTTCGAATGCCGATTTCTCCGGTTTCACCACAGGAATATCAAGCATTACTTTCGTAGCCAGCTCTATAAAATTAATTTTCAATACTTTTGATACAAACGGAAATGACCTTGAAGCCCTCAGGTTACATTCTATTACCTTGATGGCATTGTCTTTTGCCAGAAATTGGATATTGAAAGGTCCCGTAATTTGCAGGGCATGGGCAATCTCCCGTGTAATCTGCTTGATCCTCCTTACCGTCTGCACATATATTTTCTGCGGTGGGAACTGGATGGTAGCATCACCGGAGTGCACACCGGCAAACTCCACATGTTCGGAGATGGCATAGACAACCAGTTCACCGTTGCGGGCCACCGCATCCATCTCTATCTCCTTGGCATTTTCCAGAAACTCCGATACCACCACCGGATATTTGGCCGACACTTCGGTTGCCAATGTAAGAAAATGTTCCAGCTCCTTCTCATTGGAACAGACATTCATGGCTGCCCCCGAAAGCACATAGGAAGGGCGTACCAGCAGCGGGAACCCCACTTCATCGGCGAACTGATGAATGTCATCGAGGGTCGTAAGTTCTTTCCAGCGTGGCTGGTCGATCTCTAACCGGTCGAGCATGGAAGAGAACTTGTGCCGGTCTTCGGCATTGTCGATACTTTTAGCAGCTGTGCCGAGAATATTTACCCCCGATTGATCCAATCTTACTGCCAAATTATTGGGAATCTGTCCTCCTACGGAAAGTACCACACCATGTGGATTTTCCAGCTCGATAATATCCATCACCCGTTCATACGACAGCTCATCGAAATAGAGCCGGTCGCACATATCATAATCGGTCGATACCGTTTCGGGATTATAGTTAATCATTACAGAGCGATACCCTTCCTTGCGGACACTATTCAATGCATTGACCGAACACCAGTCGAATTCCACCGACGAGCCGATACGGTAAGCACCCGATCCCAACACAATCACTGAACGGTTGTCGCCCAGATAATGCATATCGTTTTCCGATCCGTTGTAGGTGAGATAAAGATAGTTGGTTTGTGCGGGATACTCTGCGGCCAGTGTATCTATCTGTTTGACAAATGGCAAGACACCCAATCTTTTCCTGTAAGCACGTATATGGAGGGAATCTTGCTCCTCCAACTTATCCTTATAGATGGCGCGAGCCACTTGAAAATCGGAAAATCCTTGCTGTTTGGCAGTTTTCAGTATTTCATCGAATCCGAAATTATCTTCTTTTTCAAAATCGACCGATTCTCCCGTGTAGCTTTCCAATGCCTCTGCCGTTTGTGCAATATTCCACAGTTTTTCAAGGAACCAGCGGTCTATTTTTGTCAGGTCGTGTATCTGGTCGATGGTATATCCTTTCCTGAAAGCTTTACTGATGACAAAGATACGCTGGTCAGTCGGTTCACGGAGTGCTTTGTCTATATCATCGATTTTCAGCTCCTTATTCTCCACAAACCCGTGCATTCCCAATCCGGTCATACGAAGCCCTTTCTGTATGGCCTCTTCAAAGGTACGGCCGATTGCCATGATCTCACCGACCGATTTCATGGAAGAGCCAATTTCTTTGGAGACCCCACTGAATTTACCTAAATCCCAGCGTGGTATTTTCACGACGATATAGTCTAATGCAGGTTCAAAGAAGGCACTCGTTGAGCGTGTCACGGAGTTTTTCAGATCAAACAATCCATATCCTAAAGCGAGTTTGGCCGCTACGAATGCCAACGGGTAGCCGGTCGCTTTGGAAGCCAATGCCGATGAACGGCTCAATCGGGCGTTGACTTCAATCACCCGGTAATCTTCGGAAGTGGGATCAAAAGCATATTGTACGTTACACTCTCCTACTATACCGATATGTCGGACGATCTTGATCGATAATTCTCTTAATTTATGATATTCGGAGTTAGTCAACGTTTGTGAAGGAGCCACCACGATGCTTTCGCCGGTATGGATACCGAGCGGATCGAAGTTTTCCATATTACAAACAGTGATACAGTTGTCATGCCGATCGCGCACCACTTCATATTCCACCTCTTTCCATCCTTTGAGCGATTTCTCCACCAGGAGTTGGTCGGAATAGTTGAATGCTTTCGTGGCAAGAACTTTCAACTCTTCTTCGTCGTTACAAAAACCGGAGCCCAATCCTCCCAGTGCATAAGCTGCACGGACAATGATGGGATATCCCAACTGTTTTGCCGCCTGTAGCGCATCTTCCATCGTGGAGACAGCATGGCTTTGGATAGTCTTCACCTCAATCTGATCGAGTTTCTTCACGAACAGGTCCCGATCTTCGGTATCCATGATCGATTGCACCGGCGTACCCAGTACAGTCACGTTATATTTCTCAAGTGTGCCTTCCGTATACAGCTGCACACCACAGTTCAATGCCGTTTGCCCTCCGAAAGCCAACAGGATACCGTCGGGCTGTTCCTTCTGGATCACCTTCTCCACAAAATAAGGCGTCACCGGCAGAAAATAGATTTTATCGGCTGATCCTTCCGACGTCTGCACCGTGGCAATATTCGGATTAATCAGTATGGTCTCCACTCCTTCTTCGCGCAGTGCTTTCAGTGCCTGAGAACCGGAATAATCGAACTCGCCCGCCTCTCCGATTTTCAATGCACCGGAACCAAGAATCAGCGCTTTCGTCACCTTTGGCCGGCTTTCCTCTTGAGGGAGGTTTTTATTTCTTGTAAATATATTGTTGGTCATTGTTTTATTTTTATAGAAGTCTGAAGTCAAGAAGCAGCTTTAATGTGGCGATATAAATAATAATTTTAATGATTTGTAATATAATTGGCATATTGGCATATTAGCATATTGGCATATTGGCATATTAATAAATTAGCACATTAGTTTTCAAATCATCTTTACGAATTCTTCAAAGAAAAAACGGGTATCGGTCGGTCCTCCAGTGGCTTCGGGGTGAAACTGTACCGAATAGAAAGGCTTCGTCTTATGCCGTATTCCTTCGTTGGTGCCATCATTCATATTCACGAACCAGGGCTCCCAGTCGGCTTCCAACAATGATTCATCCACCGCATAACCATGGTTCTGGGAGGTGATATAACAACGATGGCTTTCCACCATCTGTACCGGTTGATTATGGCTCCGGTGACCATACTTAAGCTTATAGGTATTGGCGCCGGCTGCTTTCGACAGTAGCTGGTTCCCCATACAAATCCCGAAAATAGGTTTCTCCCTCTTCATTGCTTCTCGAATATGGGCGACAGCGATTCCACAATGATCTGGATTTCCCGGACCATTGGAAATCATCACTCCATCGTGGTCAATCCCGTTAAAATCGTAATCCCAGGGAACACGGATCACCTGCACTCCCTGATTCAGCAACTCACGTATGATATTTAGTTTGGCACCGCAATCAATCAGCACCACCCTCTTTTCTCCCTCTCCATACGTTATCACTTCCTTGCAACTCACCCTGTCCACCAGGTTCTCCGCCTCCGGGTCATAAAAATCCACTTCATCGTCGTTATCATATACTATCTTTCCCAGCATGGAACCTTTCTCCCGGAGTACCTTGGTGAGCATACGGGTATCTATCCCGCTGA
>JBAYRG010000265.1:0-4560 GCA_041676805.1 Proteiniphilum sp. | reverse complement strand
GATATCGCATAACTATGATCTGAGGGATATTCACCAATTGTCGGATTCAAATGATTGGGAACGGTATGTTTTAGAAACAACAACTGGTGATCTCATACCTTTATTGCTGTATTTACCAAATAAGAGGAGTAGTGAATACGTTTTAATTGCTAATTCAAAAGGAAAGCATTGGATTGATACCGATTTGATTGATGGACTCATAGCACGGGGAACCGGTATCTGTATTGTAGATCTGTGGGGTATTGGAGAGAGTGCTTCTTCCGAGGCTAAACGTATTGACGGATCGTTACCGGAATTTCATACTTTATTCCGTTCTACATTATGGTTAAACCAAACCATGCAAGGAATTTGGATCGGCCAGTTGAATATTGTTTTGAATTGGCTTGTCAACTCACATCAGATAAAAGAAATCACTATTGATGCCAATAGGGAATTAGCCGTGGCCAGTCTGTTGTCTTCTGTCCTTGGAAATAAGGCTGATAAATTAATTCTCAGAGGAATGCCAATGAGTTATCTGTTTGATAAATCCGGTGATATCGATCATTTTTCCATGGCTATCCATATTCCTGACTTTTTACTCTGGGGAGATATGTCGCTTGCAGTTGCAATGGCCGGTAAAGATATTACCTTTATTGATCCGGTAACCATTTCCGGAAGGGAGTTAAGCTGTAAAGAAATTGAAGCGTTCAGAATTGAAGTCAATCACTTCAGTCCACACTTGGAGAAGTGTTCGGAGGTTCATTTTCTAAAATAATAATATATTTCGCCATGCAAATTAATAGAAGAAATTTCTTTAAAATAGCAGGAGCTACAACCGTATCGGCCATGTTACCGGTCAAAGGGCTAAGTAGTGGAATACCGGCTGACATTCAACAATCGGACAACTCCTTAAAAAAAATATACAGCGAAGCATATAAGAAACATCCTCAGAAATTTAATATGTGCGGGTATGCTGCTCCTAGACTGGAAACCGTCAGAGTTGGTTTTGTGGGCGTCGGATCGAGGGGAAGTGCTGCCGTAGAGAGGATGAGCCGTATTGACGGAGTCAGGATTGTTGCCATCGGCGATGTATTGACCGAGCATGCAGAGAAAGCAAAAGCACGTATTCTGACACCGGGACATCCGGCCATTGTCTATTCGGGAAAAGGAGATACTTGGATGGAGATGTGCCGAAGGGAAGATATCGACCTTATCTATGTGGCCACTCCCTGGGAATTACATGCCCCGATCGGGATCTATTCCATGAGGCAAGGTAAGCATGTCGCATTGGAAATCCCTGCTGCAACTACAGTAGAAGATTGCTGGCAATTAGTAGAGACCTCTGAACATACAAAAAAGCACTGTGTGATCCTGGAGAACTGCTGCTATGATTTTTTTGAATTACTTACTCTGAATCTGGCACGCAATGGATTTTTTGGTGAGATAGTACATGCCGAAGGAGGATATATTCATGAAATAGGGGAAAGCTTGCTCTTCAGGGGGAAACCCGGACGCAGTTGGCGCTTAAATGAAAATATGAAAAGAAATGGAAATCTCTATCCGACCCATGGATTGGGACCTGTAGCACAAATCATGGATACCAACCGGGGAAACCGGATGGAGTATATGGTGTCGATATCTTCTGATGACTTTTTAATGAATAAATATGCCAAAGAGTTGTCACAAAAAGAAGATTACTTTAAACAGTTCGAAGGTGCCCCATTCCGGGGGAACATGAATAATTCGATCATAAAAACGGTAAAAGGACAAACGATCCTTATTCAGCACGATATCACTACACCCCGGCCTTACTCCCGATTACATACCATAAGCGGGACAAAAGCAACAGCGCAGAAATACCCTCTCCCTCCCCGTCTATCCATAGCTGAAGATCACCAGGAATGGTTGTCTGAGGAGAAATTCAGGGAAATTGAACTGCAGTATAATCCTTCCATCATAAAGAAGATGCAGGATATTGCCAAAGAGATTGGAGGGCACGGAGGAATGGATTTTCTGATGGACTGGAGATTGATTGATTGTTTACGGAACGGTCTACCGGTGGATATGGATGTATACGACGCTGCGGCATGGAGTGTCATTGGTCCGTTAAGCGAATGGTCGGTAGCCAACCGCTCGGCGCCGATCGATATCCCGGATTTTACGAATGGAGCCTGGAAAACAAATCAGCCTCATGATATCTCTTTAAAGAACGGAGGAACCACGGGTGTTGTCGTGTAAAGATTGGCGGGGATTGAATGCTTTAGTTGCAGTCGTACGACTTGCGAAACCTGAATGAAATAATACTTCCTGAATGAATAAAAAAGTTTTTTATACCTCGATGGGTATACTGGCCGTGATGTATTTTTTCTTCGGCCTGGTATCATGGGTGAATGCAATTCTTATCCCTTACTTCAAGATTGCCCTCGAACTGACACATTTTCAGTCGTATTTCGTCACCTTTGCCTTTTATATCGCCTATTTCGTGATGGCTATCCCATCGGGTTTACTATTAAACAGAACGGGCTACAAGAAAGGTATTATGTACGGATTCATATTCCTGTCGTTAGGCGCCCTTATCTTTGTCCCGGCAGCACTCATGCGGCAATATACCATTTTTCTCGCGGGATTATATTGCCTCGGGACAGGGCTTGCCATTCTTCAAACGGCAGCAAACCCTTACGTCACCATAGTCGGACCGATCGATAGCGCGGCACAGCGAATGAGCGTGATGGGGATCTTTAACAAATCGGCAGGTATCATTGCTCCTTTGCTTTTTGCAGCGGTGATGTTCAAATCGACTGATGACAGCACCTTTGCATTACTTGAAGCGGGAACGCTCTCCGAAACAGAGAAAAATATTATTCTGCAGGAACTGATCCGAAGGGTAATTATGCCCTATTCCATCCTTGCCGTTTTTTTACTGTTGGTGGGTATCGGCATAAGGTATTCAGTATTGCCGGAGATAGAGGAACCTGAGAACGAAACTCAAGCGGAAAATGACACTTTAACGCCGGTTGTAAATGAGGCAAAGAAATCTCTTTTGGATTATCCTTATCTTATCTTTGGCGCTATTGCGATTTTCCTGCATGTGGGTACGCAAGTGGTGGCGATAGATACTATTATCAATTATGCCGGATCGATGGGAATCGGCCTGCTGGATGCAAAGTTCTTTCCGTCATATACACTGATATGCACCATTATCGGTTATTTGCTGGGTATCTTGCTTATTCCCCGGTTTATTTCGCAAAAGACGGCTTTACAGTTTTGTACCGCACTCGGGCTACTCCTTTCTTTAGGAGTAGTACTTGCCAACCATACTGTTTCACTGTTCGGGCATACGGCAAACATCTCGATATGGTTCTTAGCCTCGATAGGATTTCCTAATGCGTTGATCTATGCCGGTATCTGGCCCTTGTCGATCCATAACTTAGGGAAATTAACCAAAACGGGCTCTTCCCTTTTGATCATGGGATTAAGCGGGAATGCAATCCTGCCACTGATTTATGGTGCGATAGGAGATCACTATGGCTTGAAAACAGGTTACTGGGTTCTGATTCCGTGCTTTATTTATTTGGTATGGTTTGCTTTTCACGGACATACGATTAATTATTGGAAAAGAGAAAAAAAGACGGCGAAATGAAAAGATTGATAATAGAAAAGGGCAAGGTTATCTTTTCCACTCACATAGCGGAAGATGTCTCTATAGTTTGTGAAGAAGGAAAGATCCGTGATATTATACCTTCGGATATAGTTTCGTTTTCTGATACAGATGAACGGATTGAAGCCCATGGGCCTTTTTCATTGGCATACCGAATCAAACCGGTTAGAAAACGACGGCTGAATTCCGTAGAGTAATCTATGAGCACTAATATCTTAATCACCGTAATTCCATTACATATATGCTTTAAAATCTTCCAAAGGATCATCAAAATCAGCCGACATATAGATCTGCCCCTTGGCACTTCCGCATCGAGGACTTTTTTTCTTTAGTTCTTTTTTCCTCTTAGGAATTGTTTTGTAATAACTTGCCTTTTGCATCAAAACATACAATTGGAAGTCAATTGATTAAATATTTAATCGGTCAAGTTGTTTCGAGACAGTTACTTAGCCAACAGGAACTCAACAAAATTATTAACCTCTGATTTCAAGTCGTTAATTTCCTTGTCTTTTGCCGGAATCGGTAATCCGATATCATCTATGTGAGAACAGTCGTCGTAATATTGCTTCAATAGGTTGACCGATCTCCATGACAAGTTAGCGTCAAGCAATAGCCGGATCTGCATTGGCTGTAGGGATTATTTTAATAAAAGATTCCCGATCAGCAGCAAAATGCAATGCTGCACGAATATGATTTTCTTCCAAAAAGGGATAATCATCGAGAATTTCCTCATTTGACATACCGGAAGCAAGCCACAGGAGAATATCCGTAATAGCAATACGTGTTCCTTTAATACACGGCTTTCCAAAGCGTATCTCCGGATCAATTGAAATATAAATAGTCAAATTATCCATATTATTCAATCAATTAACCAATACAAAATTAATAATTATATTTGATTATAGCCTTAAATTCAAAATATT
>JBAYRG010000264.1:0-4614 GCA_041676805.1 Proteiniphilum sp. | reverse complement strand
CTGATCAAGAAGGGGCATGTCTATATCCTTCAGACACCGCTTTTCCGTGTACGTAACAAGAAGAAAACACTCTATTGTTATACGGAGGAGGAGCGGCTCAGCGCCATTGCGGAGCTTGGTCCCAATCCTGAAATAACCCGTTTTAAAGGACTGGGTGAGATATCTCCCGATGAGTTCCGGAACTTTATCGGCGAGGATATCCGACTCGACAGGGTGACCATGCGGAAAGAAGACCTTCTGAAGGAATTACTTGAATTCTATATGGGTAAGAATACTCCCGAACGGCAGTCGTTTATTATTGAAAACCTGGTAGTGGAAGAAGATGAGGTTGCTTAGTTCGGCTTCGCCGTTATTCGATTGTTATTCACTCGCTTCGCTCGTGTTATTCGCTCGTGTTATTCGCACGTAGTAATAACAATTGAACAACAACTGAATATCAACTGAATTACTATCGAATTACAACTGAATATCTACTGAATAACCACTGAACATCAATTATATTACGGATGGTACAACAACACACTTACGAAAAGAGGACAGCCCTGTTCCCCGGAACATTCGATCCATTTACTATCGGCCATGAGTCGCTGGTACGCAGGGGATTATCCCTGATGGACAGGATTGTGATAGCCATTGGTGTGAATGAGGCGAAGAAATCGTTTTTTCCGCTGGAGAAACGGCTCAGCATGATCCGTGAGCTCTACCGGAACGAACCCCGTGTGAGCGTGGAGAGTTACGACTCATTGACCATAGAATTCGCACAGAAAATAGGCGCGCAATATATCCTACGGGGCATCCGTTCGGTAACCGATTTCGAATATGAAAAAACAATTGCCGATATGAACCGAACTATTTCAGGAATTGAGACGTTTGTACTATTTACTGAACCTGCCCTCACCCATGTCAGCTCCTCACATGTGAGGGAACTGCTGCGTTACGGCTACGATGTAAGCGAATTTGTCCCGAAAGGACTACAACTATAATAACAGATTAACTCTCGCCTCGATCCTGACGGAATTTCAGTGAAATATCCGAAGAACTGGCTTGGTTGAACTCAAACCCCAACAATACAACAAAATGATAAAGAAAATAATACCGATTGTTTTAGGTACTTTGTTTTTAAACGGATGTGTCTATGCACAATTCCGCCCCTCTTCCGATGCTGTTAAAATAGATCGGACCCTTCAGCTTATCCAAAGCCTGTATGTGGATGATGTAGATGCGCAGAACCTGACCGAAGCAGCTATCCGTGGCATGCTGAAAGAATTGGATCCACATTCCACCTATCTCAACAAGGAAGAGGTGAAGGCGATGAATGAGCCGTTACAGGGAAATTTTGAAGGGATAGGTATTTCGTTCAATATGATGACCGATACCCTTTATGTGATGGAGGTCATTTCCGGGGGGCCGTCACAAAAAGTGGGGATCATGCCGGGTGACAAGATTATTTTCGTGAACGATACGCTTATTGCCGGGGTGAAGAAGAATAACCAGGATGTTGTCTCTATGCTTCGGGGTACCAAAGGCACGGAGGTGAATGTGAAAGTACTTCGTCGTGGCGTCCCGGAATTAATGCCATTCCGGATTATCCGTGACAAGATCCCTATCACCAGTATAGATGCTTCTTATTTAGTGACCGATGATATCGGTTATATCCGGCTGAGCCGATTCGGTATTGCTTCGGGTGAAGAGTTCCGGAAGGCGGAGCAGGAACTGAAAGTGCAGGGGATGAAACACCTCATCCTGGATCTGACCGATAATGGAGGAGGTATTCTACAGACCGCCAATGATATAGTGGATGAGTTCTTAGGAGAGGGCAAACTGATTGTCTATACAGAAGGAAAAAATCAACCCCGATATACAATGAATGCCACAGGTAGTGATGAGTTGAGCGGAGGAAAACTGGTGGTGTTGATCAATGAGGCTTCCGCATCAGCCAGTGAGATCCTTGCCGGCGCCATTCAGGATTGGGACAGAGGGGTGGTTGTTGGAAGAAGATCGTTTGGAAAGGGATTGGTACAAAGACAACTCCCGCTTCCCGACGGTACCATGATCCGCCTGACTGTGGCCAGGTATTATACTCCTACCGGTAGAAGTATCCAGAAGCCATATGAAAATGGTGACCAGGATGCATATAACCAGGACTTCGTGAATCGCTATATGCATGGAGAACTGTTCCAGGCAGATAGTATTCATTTCCCCGACTCCCTAAAATATACCACGCTGGTGAACAAACGTACCGTATATGGTGGCGGTGGTATTATGCCTGATTACTTCGTGCCGGTTGACACGACCGGAGGGACCAGGCTGCACGCCCGGATGAACGGCCTGAATGTGATTGGCAGAGTGGCTATAGCCGAAGTGGATAACCGCCGCCAGGAGTTGCTGCAAAAATATCCGGATATCAATAAGTTCAATGCCGGTTTTCAGATCACCGAGGCGATGACACCCAAATTGATGAGAGTTGCCGCCGATGAGAAGATAGAGTGGAATGACGACCAATTCGCCACATCCCGCCCGTTGATATTTGCCCAAATAAAAGCACTGATGGCGCGCGACTTATATGACTCATCTGCATTTTTCCGCATCATCAATGAAGAGAATGATATCTTTATGGAGGGATTGAAGATCATTTCCGACGATAAAAGGTATCAGGAGTTACTGCAAGGTATAGGTAGCAATGTAGGACAAAACAAATAACCGCAGTATGAACTTTGATTATAGTAAGCTACGGGTGCAGGAGGGTACTAAAGTCAACCTGAGAAATTTTCCTACCTGCGAAGAGGGAGGATATACCAAGCAGAGTGCCAAAGAGGAAATTAAGCAGAACATCAAGGAGCTGAATAAGTTTCAGGAGAGGTTCTATGCCGATGACCGCTATTCGCTATTGATCATTTTACAGGCACGCGATGCTGCCGGAAAGGACGGTGTGATCCGCCACGTGATGTCGGGCATCAACCCGCAGGGATGCCGGGTGCACAGTTTTAAGACGCCTACAAAGAACGAACTGGAGCACGACTACTTCTGGCGTCATTATATCGCATTGCCCCAGCGCGGGATGATAGAGATCTTCAACCGCTCGCACTATGAAAATGTGTTGGCCACGAGAGTCAATCCACAATGGATACTCAACGAGCGTATTCCCGGCTATGGCTCGGTAGAGAAGATAGACCAGCAGTTTTGGGATGCCCGTTATGAGGATATGAACGCGATTGAGCGGCATCTTCACCGGAACGGAATGCGTATTCTTAAGTTTTTCCTGAATGTGTCGAAAGAAGAGCAGAAAGAGCGTCTTCTTTCCCGTATCGACAAT
Source organism: Proteiniphilum sp. (assembly GCA_041676805.1). Taxonomy (GTDB): domain Bacteria; phylum Bacteroidota; class Bacteroidia; order Bacteroidales; family Dysgonomonadaceae; genus Proteiniphilum. The sequence goes on along the minus strand of JBAYRG010000264.1, from coordinate 1,301 downwards.
CCCGATAAAAATTGGAAATTCAGTTCAACCGATCTGCAAGCCCGCGCGCAGTGGGATGAGTATGAAAAAGCTTATGAAGAGATGCTGGAGAAGACCTCGAAGCCTTATGCACCATGGTATGTGATCCCTGCCGACAAGAAGTTTTTTGCCCGTGTGGCAGTAGGTGATATCATTCTTGAATTGTTCAGATCGCTCGACTTGCATTATCCCCCTGCGGAATCACCCGAAATATTGGAGAAAGCACGGGAAACATTGATGAAAGAGTAAGAGATGGGATAATGACCTGTTCCGGAAGAACCTATTTACTGTTTCCGGATCTCTTTCTTACTTCTCAGATGGGAATCGACGCGTGCAATCAACCATAACATACTGAAAATCAATGCAATCAAGAATGCCGCTCCCAGAAACTGGGGCGACAGCAGGTACTCCTGCCCGAAAAGGAAATAGGTGGCGGCAATCATCACGGCCAGTACGGCATACATCGTCCCGAAGATCGATCCGAATTCTTTCAATACATTGCCGGTTTCCTTATCGATGTTTCCTTTCGATGGAGTCAATGCTTTCTCTGTCTCTATCTGTTGCATGATGCGATACTTCATATTTTCAGGAGCTTTCTTCATCGCGGCTTGCATCGTCTCACGGATAAGATTTTCCTCTATTTGTATATGTTTCTTTTCTTTCATCACGACTCCTCCATGAATAATTCTTCTTTGTAGCATTTAATCCATAACTCCTTGAATATTTTCCTTGCCCTGAACAATTTCACTTTTATATTGGAATCATTCAGGCCGGTAATTTTGGCGATCTCTCTAACCGGATTCTGTTCCAGGTAATACAAAGTGAGCAGCAGTGCATCTCCTTTTGGCATTCGCTGTAAAATATCTGTCACCATCTCTTTACGTTCCCTCTCTTCCATATCGATCTGCAAGCTGTTTTCGACCAGATGCGATGTCTCTTCCATCTGCGTCTCCCTGTTGTCCGCCCACATCTGTATCTTTGTCTGTGTGACAGCCGTATTATAGACAATACGGTATAACCACGTGGAGAATTTGCTCTCCGACCGGAAACTGTGAAGATTCCTGTATGCTTTCAGGTAACTCTCCTGCACGACATCTTCCGCATCCTGCATATTGCCGCATATCCGGTGGGCAATGGTAATCGCCATGTCCTGATAGGTTTCGACAAAATATGCGAACGCGGAAGTATTGCCCGAAAGCACCTGTTGCACACGTTGATTCTCGTTCATCGCAAGCGGTTATTCCTGTTCGGTTTCCTCCTGTAACCGGTTGACCGGTATTTTT
>JBAYRG010000263.1:0-4623 GCA_041676805.1 Proteiniphilum sp. | reverse complement strand
TAGCGATACTTTTCTGCACACAGAAGGAAGTGGACATGGTGGTGGAACAGATGGGAATCAGGCATGTGAAAAGACAGGCCGACATAGACAGATATTATAAAAATTCAGTTTAGTAAAGTAGTAGTAAACAAAATAAAAAATGAAAGTTGATGTACTCTTAGGGCTCCAGTGGGGCGACGAAGGTAAAGGGAAAGTGGTGGATGTGCTTACGCCCCAATATGAGGTGGTAGCGCGGTTTCAAGGTGGACCCAATGCAGGTCACACGTTGGAATTTGAGGGAAAGAAATATGTCCTCAAATCGATTCCTTCAGGAATTTTTCAGGATGGAAAAATAAATATTATCGGGAATGGGGTAGTGATCGATCCAGCACTTTTTAAACAGGAAGTAGAAGGATTGGAAGCGTCAGGCCATTCTCTTACCGACAGGCTTTTTATCTCAAAAAAAGCACATCTGATATTACCTACACATCGATTGTTGGATGCCGCATCGGAAAAAGCGATGGGGGATGCGAAGATCGGTACTACCGGACGGGGTATAGGTCCTACTTATATTGATAAGATCGGACGCCATGGATTGAGGGTAGGAGACCTGTTCCATAACTTCGAGGAAAAATATCGCAATGCGGTATTGCGGCACAAAGAACAGCTCGATTATTACCGGTTTGAGTATGACCTGCCTACACTCGAAAAAGAATGGTTTGCCGGAATTGAGAAAATGAAACAGTTCACGATCATCGATAGCGAACATTTTATTAATAAACATCTGGAAGCGGGTGGTTCGGTGCTGGCAGAGGGTGCGCAGGGGTCGATGCTGGATATAGATTTTGGCTCATATCCCTTCGTGACATCATCCAATACTATTTGTGCAGGAGCCTGCAGTGGAATGGGAGTAGCCCCCGGACGGATCGGTGAGGTATATGGTATCTTTAAAGCCTATTGTACAAGGGTAGGCAGCGGCCCTTTCCCTACGGAACTGTTTGATGCCGACGGCCAACTGTTGCGTGACAGGGGAAATGAGTATGGCTCGGTAACAGGACGTCCACGCCGTTGCGGATGGATCGACCTGGTCGCACTGCGTTATACTATCATGCTGAATGGGGTGACGAAACTGGTGATGATGAAAAGCGATGTATTAGACAGTTTTGAGACGATTAAAGCCTGTGTGGCCTATAAGGTGAATGGCGAAGAGACAGAAGACTTGCCTTACGATATTTCAGATGGAATTGAACCTGTTTATGTGGAACTCCCCGGTTGGCAGGTTGATATGACAAAAATGCAGTCGGAAGATGAATTCCCAGAAGAGTTCAATAACTATCTCACCTTCTTAGAAACAGAACTGGGCGTATCGATTGCTATTGTATCACTCGGCCCCGACCGGGTACAAACAATTATACGGTAAGTGACACTGAACTTTTGCCAATAGCAAGGTGTTTTATAGCTGAAAATTTAAATTATACAAATGGCAACAATCTGGATTATATTTATTGCAGTTGCAGTGGCCGGTTGGATGGTACAAGGTACTTTGCAGAACCGGTTTAAGAAGTATTCAAAAATTCCCCTCCGGAATGGTATGACGGGGAAGGAGGTGGCAGAGAAGATGCTGCACGACAACGGAATCTACGATGTACAGGTGATTTCGGTGAGGGGGCAGCTCACGGACCATTATAACCCGTTGAATAAAACCATTAATCTGAGCGAGCCGGTGTATGGCTCTTATAGTGTGGCTGCTGCTGCGGTGGCCGCACACGAAACAGGACATGCCATCCAGCATGCGACAGAATATGCTCCGTTGAAAATGCGGTCGGCATTGGTCCCGGTTGTTTCCTCCACCTCCAAATGGGTAACGTGGGTAATCCTGGCAGGTATCATTATGATACAGACATTCCCGATGCTGCTTTGGATTGGAATCGCTATGTTTGCCCTTACCACTCTCTTTAGTTTTGTAACACTACCGGTGGAGAAGGATGCTACCAATCGCGCGTTGCGTTGGCTCAGTAGCGCGGGAATTACCGATGCAAGTAACCATAACCAGGCGGTAGATGCCCTTCGCTGGGCAGGCTATACCTATGTGGTAGCAGCTGTCGGGTCTCTTGCCACATTACTTTACTACATTATGATTGCGATGAATAGAAGATAATCCGCAAACTACTTGGGGAGTTCCATTGGGACTTCCATCAAGAGAATTTCAGAATTCTCCAATGCTTCGAGAGGGAAATGGTTGATATCCCAGATACCGTAACCATCCCTCTCTTTTAGTATCTGTTTATCTACTTTGGCTTTCCCGCGGATGACGAAAATATAGACACCGTTTCCCGATTTTTTGAGGTGGTACTCTTTTGATGTGCCACTGTCGAAATTGGCGAGATGGAACCAGGCATCCTGATGAATCCATAGTCCATCATCATCCTTAGTGGGTGAAATGATCTGATGGAAGTCGTTAGGTTTTGCCGAGTCGGCGATATGCATTTGCTCGTACCTTGGTTCAATACCTTTCTCACGTGGAAAGACCCATATCTGTAATAGTTTTACGGCACGGTCACTGTTCGCATTGAATTCGCTGTGGGTTACTCCCGTTCCCGCAGACATCACCTGTATATCTCCATTCTGGATTATACCTCCATTCCCCATACTGTCGCGATGCTCTAAATCGCCTTCTATCGGTATGGAGATAATTTCCATGTCGTTGTGCGGATGGGTGCCAAAACCCCCGCCTCCTTCTATATAATCGTCATTGATCACACGAAGTACGCCGAAATGCATCCTGGTGCGATTGTAATAATTGGCAAAACTGAATGTGTGGGATGTTTTTAACCAACCATGATCGGCATATCCCCGGCTGTCCGCAGCATGATAAATAGTTTTCATAACTAAATCTGTATTATTTGTATTATTTATGATGTAACAGTTGAAACGGATGAATTGTTTGCAGGCAACAATTGTTCTATTTCTTTTGTTTATATGATAGACCTCTACACTCAATGATAATTGGCTATGAAGACGATTTTGATTACAGGCGGATCGGGGATGGTGGGCAGAAAGCTGTCGGAGTTGCTTATCCAAAAAGGTTACCGGGTGATCTGGCTAAGCCGGGAACAGTATGTGAAAGCGCAAATTCCCCGGTACAGATGGGATTACCGCAAGGGCGAGATTGATACTGAAGCCGTGGAACAGGCGGATGTGATCATTCATCTGGCCGGATCGAACTTAGGTGATGGTTCCTGGACACGGGTAAAGAAACAGAAAATCGTAGAGAGTCGTGTGCAGACGGCAAAGTTATTGCTGGAGGCAGTGAGAAAATCAGATAAAAAGCCGGAGGCGTTTATCTCTGCATCAGCTATCGGGTATTACGGGCAGGAGACGGGAGAGAGAATATTTATTGAGGAAGAGAATCCTACGAGCAATGATTTTTTGAGCCGTACCTGTCGTAAATGGGAAGCGGAAGCCTTCAGGTTCAGCAATGAATTGGGTGTGCGCACGGTAGCGCTACGGACGGCTTTTGTGATCTCCAAAGAGAGTGAAGCTTTTGGAAAAATGGTGTTGCCTACAAGGTTTGGATTAGGCGCAGCGTTAGGCTCAGGCAAACAATATCTGAATTGGATTCATATTGAAGATCTTTGCCAACTCTATTTAAAAGCGGTAGAGGATGATTCTATGCAGGGAGTATACAACGCTGTTGCCCCGGAGTTCGTTACCAACGCCGGATTTATGAAGATACTGGCGAAAGAGATGAAACGGCCTTTCTTTATGCTGCCCATCCCGGCTTTCTTATTGCGGCTCTTCATGGGGCAGGCGGCAGACATGATCCTTTACGGCAGTCGTATCTCCTCTCAAAAAGTGATCGATGCCGGATATGAATTTTCCTATCCTGCGTTGAAAGAGACAATAGAGGCAACTCTCCTGGAAATGAAAGAAAAATAACTTGAGATCCGTATTTAATCGTATAGGTAATGCGGAGAAATAAGTGGACTTTTCCATTATTTTGCTGCGATCCGGTATAACCGTCCTTCATCTGTGACGGCATAGAGTGCACCCTCTTTTCCATCGGCCACATCACGGAAACGTTGTCCTTCATTGGCGAGCAGGCGTTCTTCACCCGTCACCTTATTTTCCTTGATGACAAGCCGTACAATATGTTTGCTACTCAACCCTCCAATGAAAAGGTTATTTTCCCATTCGGGAACGGCATTAGAACTATAAAATGCCATGCCACTGGGTGAGAAGACCGGATCCCAGTAGTAAACAGGTTGCTCCATACCTTCTTTTTGTGTAATTCCTTCTCCAATGATTTTGCCACTGTACTCGATACCGTAAGTGATGGTAGGCCATCCGTAGTTTTTTCCCGGTTTGATAAGGTTGACTTCATCACCGCCCCGCGGCCCCATCTCACTGAGCCAGAGTTCACCGGTGACGGGGTGGATATCGAGACCCTGCGGATTACGGTGTCCGTAGCTGTATATTTCCGGCAGCGCTCCCTCGGTACCGATAAACGGGTTGCCCGGAACAGGCTCACCTTCTGTGGTGATATGTATCACTTTACCGTGGGCGGTATCAAGTTTTTGGGCGTTAGGACGGGTGGCCAGGTCAGACCGCTCTCCGGTCGTTACGAAGATATGTCCGTTTTTA